>DAAV01000078.1:33122-39946 GCA_001701295.1 Bacteroidales bacterium H10 | reverse complement strand
AAAAAAATTTATATTTGTAATGTTTTCCATAATTCAATGCATCTTTCAAAGATTTGAATTATATTTGTAAGTTCAAAAATCGGCATATGGATATTTCAGTAGTCATACCATTATACAACGAAGAGGAATCTCTTCCAGAACTGACGGAATGGATCCAGAGAGTAATGGGTCAGAACGGTTTCTCATACGAGATCATCTTTGTCAATGACGGCTCGACAGACCGCAGCATGGACGTCATCAAAAAGCTCGCGTCCCAGAACGCGGCCATCCATGCCGTGTCTTTCTCGCGCAATTATGGCAAATCTCCGGCCCTCAATACAGGATTCCAGCGGGCAAAAGGCGACGTAGTCATCACAATGGACGCCGACCTTCAGGAC
This sequence comes from Bacteroidales bacterium H10, assembly GCA_001701295.1. GTDB lineage: Bacteria > Bacteroidota > Bacteroidia > Bacteroidales > Muribaculaceae > Lepagella. The sequence continues at coordinate 39,569 of DAAV01000078.1, read as the reverse complement.
TCACCCGACGAGATCCCGGCCCTTTACCATATGATAGCTTCCGAAGGGTATGATCTTGTGTCCGGATGGAAGAAAAAGAGATATGATCCGCTTTCAAAAACCATCCCGACCAAACTTTTCAACGCCACGGCACGCAAAGTCAGCGGCATACGCAATCTGCACGATTTCAATTGCGGTCTGAAGGCCTATCGCCGGGATGTCGTGAAGCATATTGAGGTCTATGGCGACATGCACCGCTACATACCCTATCTCGCGAAAAACGCCGGATATAAAAAGATCGGCGAGAAAGTGGTCAAACATCAGGCACGCAAGTACGGCACGACCAAATTCGGTCTTGACCGCTTCGTCAACGGTTATCTTGATCTCGGCACACTGTGGTTCCAGTCAAAATTCGGTATAAAACCAATGCATATCTTCGGACTCCTCGGCTCGCTGATGTTTCTGGTAGGTTTCTTCGCGGTCATAACCGTGCTGATCATGAAGCTTGTGTCCATGCATTCCGATACTTATCATTTTTATCTTACCAAGTCAGTATATTTCTATCTTTCGATGGTATTTATGGTATTGGGAGTACAGTTTTTCTGCACGGGCTTCATAGGCGAAATGATAACACGCAACTCTCCCGAGCGCAACAATTATCTCATTGCTGAAGAATTCTAACCTTTACCCGATGAGAAACCTATTGTATCTCATATTTGCCGTTACTTTGCTTGGAGCAGCCTCAGGATGCACCGACACCTGTTCGGAAAACAAGAACGCACTCCCTCTCGCAGGCTTTTACGCTTCCGGACAGGGATCCGAAAAAATCTCAGTCGATTCTCTTGAAATATCGGGAGTCGATGCACCCGGAGACGCGACACTCTCACCCGCCGACATCTCGAAAAACGAAATATACCTCCCTTTCAGAATCGATTCGGACACTACAAAATTCGTCTTTATTGACAAAAAAGGGGGCTTTGAAATCAAAGACACACTGACCTTTATCTATTCGCGCACTCCCCGGTTCGTGAATGTCGAATGCGGGGTCAGTTATCTTTTTGATATACGCTACATAAGCTGTCAGGGTGTGCTTATAGACTCCGTGACATGTCCGCAAGGATTCATAGACAATACCAACATCGAGAATATACATATATATTTTTCAACATCAATCGAGCCATGAAGCAGCTGATAACGACTATATTCTTACTTATGGCCTGCTTCGCTGCCGGTGCCCGGAACGACAGTGTGCCTGCCATCATGCCCGACAGCCTGCCTCGGACTCAGGATCGCATCACTGAAATACCGATGCCCAAAAGCACACCGGTCGATGTGGATGACCGCAAACCGGTCACCGTACTGCATTATTATGACAAACACGGAGATCCTCTCGATGAACCGGTCATGTTTCTTGCCACACTCGACACGGTGCAGAAAGTAAAATCGAAACCTGTCTACCCGGTATATACCGGCATAAACATAGGAGCGAATTTCGGTGATCTCATATTCATGGCCTTCGGTCAGAGATATGCAAGTTTCGACTTATGGGCGAACGTCTCGATCCACAACTGGTTTTTCCCCACTCTCGAATGTGGCCTGGGGTATGCCGACGAGACTCCGTCCAAAGCCAACTTCACATATAAGACATCACCGTCATTTTATGCCAAATTAGGATTGAATTACAATTTTCTATACAAAAGCAATCCGGACTATCAGGTATTTCTCGGTCTTCGGGCCGGCTTCTCAAGTTTCAGATATGATGTCACCGATATAACTATAAATTCAGAATATTGGGATGAAAACCAGCATATGTCTTTCAATGGGCTGAAATCAACAAATTTCTATGGAGAAGCGCTGGCAGGACTTCAGGTGAAGATCGTAAGCAATTTCTCCTTAGGATGGACGGCTCGGTGGCACTTCATATTCCATACATCGGAAGACAAAGGGAACAAACCATGGTTTATTCCCGGATACGGAGGATCGGCGCCGTTCGCGATGACTGTATCGGCAATCTGGACCATACCTCATTATAAAAAAATGACAGAAACAACTATTCAATAATTACATCCGCATTACCTATGGAAAAACTCGATTACAGACTCAGATTGGCCACAATCGGTACAATTCTGTTATGTGGCAGTGTTTCCGTCTTCGCAAAACCGGCGATACGTGAAAGCAAAGCCATTACCCAGCCTGACGGCACCACAGTCACAATAAGACTGGTCGGTGACGAGCACGCGCACCTTTATCTGACCGAAGACGGATATCCTGTCAAATATGACACCCGACTCGGATATGTATATGCCATGATCGATGAGGATGGCGCGAGAGTATCAACAGGAATCACGGCACACGACGCCGTCTACCGCAAACCCGGAGAACTCGACCGGCTTACGCCCATGGACAGCAATGCCATCGAAACGCTTCTTTCCAAGAATGTCGCTCGTAAATTTTCGGTCAGAAAATACGAGAACAGCAACAGAGAGCAATCTGTAGAGTCTAAAGGTTATGGCCTTTGCGAGACCTCGTTCCCTTCGACAGGCGAACAAAAAGGCCTTGTGATTCTGGTGGAATATCAGGATGTGAGATTCGATTCCAGAAATAGCTCCTCATACAAATACACCAACTATACATCTGAGGAGAACGCAGCCCACACATACTGGACGGATCTTCTCAACAAACCCGGATTCGACGGTTTCGGCAGCAACGGCTCCTGCCGCGACTGGTTCCTTGACAATTCCGCCGACAGTGAGGGCAATTCCCAATTCATGCCTGAATTCGACCTCTTCGGACCTGTAACTCTTCCCAACAATATGGCTTATTACGGCGGCAACAACTATTACGGAGATGACGAGCGCGCATATATGATGGTCGTGGATGCCTGTAATCTTCTTGACGACGAGATTGATTTTTCCCAATATGACCGTGACGGCGACGGCAAGGTAGACAATGTCTATATATTCTACGCAGGGCTCGGAGAGGCAGATATGGGAGGAGAGGATACCGTATGGCCACATTCGTGGGATCTACGTTATGCCGACGCTGATTTCATGCTCGACGGAGTAACAATAGACCATTACGCCTGCTCGAACGAAACAGACAACGTCCGCAAGTCGCCTGACAGCATCGGCACATTCGTCCATGAATTCAGTCACGTACTTGGATTGCCGGATCTTTATACCACCACATATAACAACGCCTATACACCCGGCGCCTATTCAGTGCTTGACTACGGTCCTTACAATAATGAAGGCCGCACTCCGCCCAACTATTCAGCATATGAACGCTGGGCCTTGGGCTGGATGACACCCGAACTTTACGGTCAGAGCGGAATATATGAACTTACGAATCTCGCCGACACCAACAAAGCCTATCTTGTAAGGACAGAAAAAGAAACTGAATATTTCCTCCTCGAGAACCGCCAGCAGACCGGTTGGGACGCCTATCTTCCGGGACACGGCATGCTGATATGGCATATAGACTATGTGCCATCCATATTTGAAAACAATGTCGTAAACAATACGCCAAGTCACCAGTACGTAGACCTGATCGAGGCTAACGGGAAGAAACAGGAACGCTACGCAGCCGGACATCCCTTCCCCGGAACAAGCAATGTCACATCATATACTTTCGTAAGCTGGAGCAAACAGGACTGCGGTGTATCATTATCGGATCTGAGCGAAAAGGACGGAGTAATCAGCAAATATGTGGAAAATCTGAATCCCTCTTCGGTATCTTCCATAGGGGATGAGAACATCGATGGCAAAGCCGAATATTACAATCTTCAGGGTATGCGCATAGCACAGCCCGTAAAAGGCGAGACCACCATCGTACGCACCGGCACTACAACCAGAAAAGTTATTTTCTGATCTACGTCATCCGTCCGGTTTAATTATAAGTAGCTACGAAAAATAAATATTCTTCGTAGCTACTTAATTGAATCATAATTATATCTGCGACACAAGGGAGAGGCCTCTGTCTGGTCTCTCCCTTTGCCATATATCGACGAGCCGTATGTAATCAATACATCGGAGTGAATGGTGCGGATTTCACCAGACGGGAATTTGCCTCCCCTACAAGATCGGATGTCGCCGAGGTAACAAGTTTCAATACCGGCGCACCCTTCTCAAGATTGACTTTTGTAATNNAGCCACGTAATAATATCCCGGATTCGTGACAATCTCGAAATAATAACGGCGGTCTCTTACATTGGCATAGCTACGCCATTGGGTACTGCTCACATTCGGCTCCCCGTCTATAAGATAGGTATAAGGCACACATGAGTTTACAATAATACTTCTGGCTATAGACACTCCGAGGTCCGCGTCATCCACAGCCTCTACATGATGAGCGAAAAAATTGGCACGCACACAACGGTCGGGACTCGATACCGTACCCGGCAACATATGTTCGCCTCCTATCTTGTTCCAATAATCGATGACGGCCGTCATGGNNAATGGAAGGCCACTGAGGATCATTTGTCATGGCAAGATAATCACCCATATCATAAATATTTATTTTACCATGATCAAACTCAAAAATAATACTTTTCCCTGTAGCGTCCGTAACACCCCAATGCAATGCCGATACCGTGCCGCCATCGAATGTAGCCCCCTGTATGTCAAACCTCGCACTCTGCAGAAGAGCCTTCACTTCGTCGAGATCGGCGCACTGATCAAGAATCCATGCCGGAAAAACAGCAAGCGACATAGTATACNNTGTCAGATTTAGAGTCATTATAAACCGTTCCCTTACAAAACAGGCCATTGACCACCAGACCTTTTTCATTCATTCCTTCAGTAATGCCGCCGTCATAGCCAACAGCATAGACAGATCCGTATTTCGAGATCCATCTCAGAGGATTGTCAAGATTCGTACTCGTTTTCTCCATACCGCGCGGATAGACATAGAGATTGGTAGGAATAGGAGTTTTCCAGTCAAGAGATCGAGCGATTACAAACAGATTGTCTGTCCCTTTATAAAGCACGCGCGTGCATGCATCCGAAGCAAAAGGTGTGGTAACAGAAGAGGCAAGTATGGCCAATGCCGCAACGTAGTGTGATGATTTCATAAATACGATACGTTTATAGTTACTAACTATAAACGTATCGCAGTCTGCTTCGGTTTATACGAAACCGGAATTTGTTTAAAGATCAATGCGCTATCAGTACCGGTGCACCCGGCAGTCCTACAAAAGGATATGCCGGGAAACGCGCGACAAACTCTTTTGAGATCATCCTGGCGGAGTCAAGCGTACCGGCTGTCGCCACCACGGGATAATACCGTGATCCCGAAGCCTTGGCCACAACCGCGTCCATATATCCCTCGGCCCGCATATCCTCCACAGCTGCCTTGGCATTGGTATCCATCTTGAATACACCCACGCAGACACTCCATTTGCCGGGCAATCTCGTGCCGTCGAGCAGGCGGAGTCTCTCTTTAAGCACATAGACAGAATCTCCTTCCACCACCCGCAACTGAGGTCCGTCATCGCTCAAAAGGCCTGTTGCGGGACGCATCTGTTCCTTGGCGGCCTCCTGACGCCGTGCGAGCGCGGCATCATAGGCCGCCTTGTAATTCTTTTCCGTAGGCTTGCATCCTACAAACATAAGCGCGACCATGGCCGCGCTTATTACTATATATATTTTTCTATTCATTTCCGATTGATCAGTCTGTCTGAATGATGAGATGCGAAGCAAGAGACCAGAACCTGTCGGGGTTTACGATCTCGATGCTCTTCGGACCGTCCTTCTCGCCTACTATTCTATAGGAACCTTCAGGCATATTGCTCCAGATCTTTACTTTCTTTGCATTGGTAGGAATGCTCTTCAGAGTTCTCTTGTCGGCAGTAACGAAGTAGGATGCGTCAAAATTGCCTTTAAGGACCTTTGTAGTACCCAGGAATTTCTTGGAGAGCAGACCTTTGTCCTTCAGCTCCTTGTTGGATCCTATGGCGTAATAAACCTTGTTGGCCTCGTTTTCGGCGGCGACAGTGGCGGCCTGCGCCTCTTCCTTGGCCTGAGTCTCTACTTTCACCTGTTCCTGAGTCTCGGCCACCTGTGTATTGAGATTGCCGATTTCCTCTCTGGCTTTGCTCAGATCACTCTCAAGCTGGGCGATCTTTGCGTCCTGCTGTTCGATGTGCTGGCGCAACTGGGCGATGGTCTTGGCCTGGACACTGTTTTCATTTCCTGAAGCCTTTACCTTGGCCTCCATGGAAGCGAGAAGCTGCTTGTTGGCGGCGAGACGGGCCTTGATCGTCGAAAGATTACGGCGGATCTCGGCACGGCGGTCCGCCGCATCCCCGCTGCCCATATTATAAAGCAGACCTTCCTGGGTATTGATCGAATCGAGACCCGTATAGATGTCGCCCATGAGAAGCATAAGGGAATCGTTGAAGTTTGTCGCCTCTTCATATTCCGCTGTAAGATCTGCGATTTTTACAGAGTCCTCATCAATTTTTTTCTT
>DAAV01000078.1:7303-33082 GCA_001701295.1 Bacteroidales bacterium H10 | reverse complement strand
CTGTATTAATTGGTTATATAAATTAGTCAGATATAGACACTTGGAGATATTATAAAGAGGATTATGCCGTCTTTTCCCCCGGTGCTACGATAATAACAATCTCTCCTTTGGCTTGGTTCGCTTCGTAATAAGATGAAAGTGCGGACAGAGATTCCCGTTTTATCTCTTCATGGAGTTTCGAGATCTCGCGGCATACGGCCGCCTGCCTGTCCGGACCGAAAATTTCGGCAAGCTGACGCAACGTACGGGCAAGTCTAAGCGGAGACTCATAGATAATTACCGTCCGAGGATCGGCTGCAAGCTGCCCCAGTCTTGTGGCGCGCCCTTTCTTAAGAGGGAGAAAGCCCTCAAACACAAATCTGTCGCATGGCAGTCCGGAGGCCACCAAAGCAGGCACAAAAGCGGTCGGCCCGGGCAGACATTCAACTTCTATACCCGCATCCCGACATGCCCGTGCGAGCATGAATCCGGGATCGGAGATACCCGGAGTTCCCGCATCAGACACAAGAGCCACATTTTTGCCGCCAAGAATCTCCTCCACAATTCCATCTACGGCACGATGCTCATTATTGCGGTGATGGCTTCGCATCGGAGTGTGGATATCATAATGCTTCATAAGAACCGCACTCGTACGCGTATCCTCGGCCAGAATGAGATCAGCCTCCTTGAGAGTGCGTATCGCCCGGAAGGTCATATCCTCGAGATTTCCCACCGGGGTGGGTACTATATGGAGTCGTCCGCTCATCACCCGAAATATTCCTTGATTATATTCATGAAATCAATGACATCCGGATCTTCCGGATCGAGAGCCATGTCTCCGATAAAAAAAGCCTCGGCCTCGTCATAACTGTCGAGAGTGGCGAGATGGTCCATGGCTGTATTGAAATCTTCCTGACTTCCGGCAAAAATGGCACGCCGGAACCGGAAACGGTCATTAAGACAGAAAGCCGGCTTGTTGCCCTTTACCGCAGCAGCGACGACAGGCTCCGGAGCCGGGGCCGAGACTGACGTCTCCTCAACTTCCTTTCGGACGGATGAGACGAATCCGGATGGTTCCGGTTCCGATACATCTTCAGTCTCTTTCTCTTCCTTGACTTCAAAGTGGGCATCAAGCGCGGCTATACGGGTACGGGCCTCATCGATACGGGCGAGAATCAACGGTTTCAGATCACCAAGTCTGTCTCCGCGCAACTGCAACAGTTCCAAAAGGCCCTCGGCCTCATATATCCTGTCTTTGATCTCGTTAATTTTTTTATTCATATTATTCTATATTACCTTCTGCGAAAACATGCAGAAGCAGTTTCTCGAGTTCCGACCTTGCGACGGAACGGTTGGTCATATCATTCATCATGACGACCACGATGTGGGTCGGAGCGTAATCCTCATCGAGCTTGTAACCGGCATAACACTGTATTCCGTTCATGGATCCCGTCTTCATGGCGATCATCCCTTCGAGTGGAGTCCCGGCGAGAAAACGTTTCAAAGTACCTTCCTGGCCTGCCAACGGGAAAAAGGAGGCATAATAAGGATTCTTATACATATGTGTCAGCACATCGGCCATGAATCTGGCCGTCACTCTGTTGCTGCGGGACAATCCGGAACCGTCATGTATCTCGACTCCCTTCATACGGGCTTTGTGTCGCTTCCAATATTTTTCCGTTTCTTCCGTACCTCTGACTACAGAGCCTTCGTCACCGTATGTCTCCCCTATCTTGCGCATCAGCGCCTCCGCAAACTGGTTGTCGGAACGCATCATGCATGACCGCATTATCTCGTCGATTGTGGCGGAATGGTGCTCGCCGAGTCTATGACGCCTGGTCTGATTCTCGATTTTCGCCTGCGACACGGCAATTCCGCGGTTTGTCATGGCCGATCTGAGACGCGAACGGAACACGGCGGCCGGATCGGATACGGAGCGCTTGCCCGAAGCATTGTCTTCAAAATTGAATCCATGCGTGCCGGTGCCGTAGGAATGCGACAGATCGCCGGAGGCCCAGAGAGGATTGACAGCCGGGCCCGGAAACGCGCTCTCGTCCGCAATAATGTCCCCTCTGACTTCCCTTATATCACGTGACTGCAACGCATCGATGATTTCCGCGACAAGATCGCCCGATGCCGGCTCATTGCGGGAATTTATGCTTGGATCGCCCGTTGCCTCGACAATAATATTTCCTTCGAGAACCCCGCCTTTGATATTTCCCGTATAATATACCGGTGTGTCATAACGATATTTGCTTCCGGTCTTTTCAAGAAGAGTGGCCGTGGTGACACATTTCATTATGGATGCGGGAATCAGAGGAGTATCGGCATTGTGCGACAGTATTTCATCCCCATCCTTGAGATCAATCACCAGCAGGGCCGTCTTTGCGGCGCTTAGTGCCCGACTGCACGTAAAATCATCAAGAACGTCCGCGACAACAGGTATGGCAGCCGAAAGCACCATCACGGAAAACAGTATGTATCTTTTTAAGATATTCATTCCACAAAATTAACTATTCCCCTCCGTTATCCAAAATTATTAACTAATTTTGTATTTTAGCCAAGAAGCGGCTTAAATAGAAACAATGGTCGTTACAAATTGTTAAACAAATAAAACAATAAGATGGAACGTCAACCATATACCTTCGACCGGGTGGTGCGCATCGTATTCTCGATATGCGGCATTCTCGTCGTAATATATCTTCTCGACGTGCTCAAAGGCGTGCTGCTCCCATTTCTTGTAGCATGTCTGATAGCATACATGCTTGAACCTATAGTGAAGTGGAACATGCGGTGGATGCACCTAAGATCCAGATTTATTCCTGTGGTGACCACTCTGCTTGAGACATGTCTCGCCGTCGGGATATTCTGCACATTGTTTTTCCCATATATAGTCAACGAATGCTCGGAAATGACAGAAATGGTCAGGGCATATGCCACCGAACAGATCAAGATACCCTACATATCGGAAAACATACACCGTTTCATACGTGATAACATCGATTTCAACCAGATCTCCAGGCTGCTTTCCAAAGAGGAATGGCGAGAGATAATCAAGAAGGCGCTTACGTCGTCATGGACATTTCTTACCTCGGGCGTGGCGCTTGTAGCCAGTATAGTAAGCTGGCTCGTGGTGATAATATATGTATTGTTCATAATGCTCGATTATGAACGGCTCATGCTCAGTTTCCGCCAGCTCGTGCCGCATTCGCAGCGGACCCGTGTCTACCGGATAGTCTCCGACATAAAGCACACGATGAACCGTTATTTCCGCGGACAGTCGCTGATCGCCTTTCTTGTCGGCATTCTTTTCTCGATCGGATTTCTGATCATAGGACTGCCTATGGGAGTGGTGCTCGGATTGTTTATAGGGCTTCTCAATCTCGTGCCCTATCTGCAGCTGATCTCTCTTCCGATCTGCGCGCTGCTCTGTCTCGTCTGGACAGCAGGCACCGGCGGCAATTTCTGGGTGATATTCTGGGAATCGATGGCAGTATATGTGGTGGTGCAGTGCATTCAGGATCTTATCCTGACTCCACGTATCATGGGTAAGGCCATGGGACTCAATCCGGCCATCATTTTGNNCTGCTCTCTCCGTGTGGGGAAGTCTTCTCGGATTCATGGGGCTTATCATAGCGCTGCCTCTCACCACTCTCCTGCTGTCATATTACAATCTGTTCGTCATCGAACGCAACCATCTGCAATGACATTTATAAATGCCGCTTGACATTCCGCTTATGACAACACTCCCCATAACCGCCGCATTCGCGGCATTGCCCGAAGAACATACCACGGTCTCCGACATAAAACAGATACAGGAGACCATCGATCCGGGAGCGGCCTCTTCCGAAAACAAGGAAGAGGAGCATACCAACGGTCTTATCGCCGACCTCGCTTGGATACTCCTGCTCGGAGCGATCGTGACGCTGCTGTTCAAGAAACTCAAGCAGCCTGTAGTGCTTGGCTATATCCTCGCCGGCTTTCTCGCAAGTCCCAAATTCGTATATCTGCCTTCGATCGCCAATCCGGAAAACATAACTTTCTGGGCGGACCTCGGCATCGTGGTGCTCATGTTTTCGATCGGACTGGAATTCTCTTTCCGCAAACTGCTGAATTCAGGAAGTTCGGCGGTCGTGACGGCATTGATCGTGATCACAGGCATGACATTCGCAGGTTTCGGTGTCGGGTATATCCTGGGTCTCAACATGATCAACCGCATCTTCCTCGGCGGCATGATCTCCATGTCATCAACCACTATAATCATGAAGGCGCTTTCGGATCTGGGCCTGCGACAACGCAAATTCGCATCGCTCGTACTCGCCGTGCTGGTCATCGAGGATTTGTTTGCGGTGCTCATGCTCGTGCTTCTGTCTTCGCTTGCCATGGGAAATGTGGAAGGTTCGGAATTGCTGTTCAGTATCGGCAAACTGCTGTTCTTCCTGATCATCTGGTTTGTAGTTGGCGTATATGTGCTGCCTACGTTTCTGACGCGCACGCGCCGCTTTCTCAACGATGAGACAATGCTTGTCGTGGCAATGGGGCTATGTTTCTCCATGGCCGTATTCAGCGTGGCCTGCGGCTTCTCGCTTGAGCTGGGAGCGTTTGTCATGGGGTCCATACTCGCCGGGACAGTGATGGCCGAGAGAATGGAAAAGGTCATAACTCCGGTCAAGAATCTGTTTGGCGCCGTTTTCTTCATTTCCGTGGGAATGATGGTCGAGCCCGGAGTACTCGTGCAATACTGGTGGGAAATCCTGCTGCTCGCGGCAGTCGTGATAACAGGCATGATAATATTCGGCACACTCGGCATGCTTGTCACGGGACAGAATCTGCGGGTGGCGATCCAGAGCGGCTTCACCCTGACCCAGATCGGAGAATTCTCTTTCATCATCGCGTCGCTGGGTATGAGTCTCGGGGTGCTTGAACCTCGCGTATACCCTATCATCGTGGCCGTATCTGTGCTGACAATATTCACCACACCATATTTCATAAAAATGAGCGACGGAGCGGCAGATCTTGTAGAAAGACATCTCCCGAAGGGATTGAGATTCCTTATCGACAGATATTCCGGCCAGAGTTTCGACTCCAACGAGACAAAGAGTCTCTGGCGTGCCGTGCTCAGCCGGTATTTGTGGAGAATAGTGCTTTATTCGGTAGTTCTTCTGGCTGAAGTGCTTGTCTCGGAAGCCGTATTGTTCCCATTGGCTGAAAAATATTTCGGCAGTTTCGGCCATCTTGTGGCAACTGTCGTGACACTCGTGGCCATGCTTCCCTTTATCATAGCGCTGACCTTCAGCAGTACGGAGCCAAACGAGAAAATACGGCTGCACCAGACGGCGGCATTCTACGATGTGCCGTTGCTTGCAATGCGTATAATACGCTATCTCGTGGCCTTGTTCTTTATAGTCTATTTCACCACGGTAGCTTATTCATCGCTTACCGGATGGCTCGTCGGAGCGGGATGTTTCATTCTGGTGCTTGTATTCGCAGGCACAAAACTTATGCGACGTTACCGCACGATAGAAAACAAATTTATCAATAATCTTAACATACGCGAGAACACTCGGCTGGGAATCAACAACAATCTTGTCGATGACATGCACCAGGCATTTATCGAGATTGACCAGGACACTCCTTTTGTAGGAGACAGACTCAAGGATTCCGGACTGAGACGTGACTATGGAGTAAGTGTGTCGAGCATACAGCGCGGAGAGAATTATATGCCTCTTCCGTCAAAAGACGCACGCGTATTTCCGGGTGACGTGCTCGGAGTCATCGGATCGGACGAACAGCTCCGGCGTCTTAATCAGGATATCGAACTGGCGCATCAGGCTTCGCTGCAGGCAGGAATGCCGCATCAGGAACATGTCGTGCTGTCGAGCATAAAACTAAAGGAAACTTCTCCTGTAGTGAATCGCTCGCTTCGCGACACGGACATTCGTCACGACTTCTATTCGATGATCGTCAAGATGCAGCGCGGAGAGGAGTTCTTCCAGCCGGGACCGGATCTTATTCTTCAACCCGGCGATGTGATCTGGGTGGTGGGAGACCCCAATTTCTTTCCGCAACTTAAAGGTAAATAATGACACCAACTATAATTATGATAATATGAAGAACATTTTCTGCATTGCCGCACTGCTCATGCTTCTTGCATCATGCGGCAACAACAAAAAGTCTGAGACTGCCGCTGCATCTGATTCCGCACAGACAGAATCGATGGAGTCTCCAGTAGCGGGACCGACTGATTTTTATCTTACCCGGGATTCAATCGGCCCCGTCCGTGTAGGAGAAAAAATAACCGATCTCCCTGCAGCGGTGGCAAATCTGTACGATGCAGTCCTCACCACTGAGACTCCTGACGCAATGGCTTATACCTACCTTTTGGCTGATGTGCCGCAATTCACCATCTATGATTTTATGGAAGGGAAAGTGGACGTGATCGCTCTGGAAGGCAACGCCCGCTCGGTCATGACTCCCGAGGGAGAGATCAGGACAGGCGATGAATTCAGTAAAGTACTTGCCCTTAACGGAGTGGAATCGGAATTCCAAGGTTTCGATGACATGGGTATATGGTACTGGAAATGGAACGGTCTCTATTTCGGCGTGGACGAGACAAATATCCCGGAGAGTCTCGGGACCGCGCTCAGCGACGGCAAACGTCCTCCGCGTGCCGCGGATTTCACGCCCGACGTCAAAATCGGATATATAGCGACAGGTCTGCCGTTCTGATCCTTCTCTGATTCTTTAAAATTAAAAAGTCATGGCCGTACCGCCGGGTGCGGTCATGACTTTTTATGTATCTTTCGTACAGACAGCGATGTCCGGAATCGGACACCTGACCGTTTACGGACGGCGTCATACACAATTATGATATTATCAATCAGTATATTAACACAATTGGCACAATAAATGAAGATTATCTATCACAACATTTTAACCGATCTACATGGACAGAGACATACCCTTGAAAGAGAAACGAAGACAATCACGCCGCAAATGGTACCGTATCGCTGGCGGAGTGTCGGTCCTGTTTCTGATAATCGTCATAATATATCTTGTCGGAGGTTCATCCGTCAAGGCTTCTGACCTACGGTTCGGGAAAGCCGGCCGTGGACGGATCGAAAGCAGTGTCTCCGCCTCGGGCAAAGTCGTGCCTCTATACGAGCAGGCAGTCGTCTCTCCGGTTTCGACCAAGATACTTGAGGTGTATTGTGAGGAAGGAGACTTCCTCGAAGCCGGACAATCCATGCTCAGACTTGATCTCGCGTCTGCCGAGACCGAACTGCGGCGTGCAGGCGATGAAGTCAGCATGAAACAGAACGAGATCGAACAGACAATGCTCGGCAACGCCACGAAACTGACAGACCTCGAGATGCGCATCCGGGCCAAGGAAATGTCGGTCAGCCATCTTATGGCGGAAGTTGCCAATGAACGCAGACTTGACAGTATCGGAAGCGGTACGGGCGACCGCATCAGAGAAGCCGAACTTGCCTACGAGACAGCACGCCTTGAACTCGAACAGATGCGTACCCAACTTGTCAACGAACGCAAATCCGCAGACGCCGCCTACCGCAGCAAGCGGCTTGAAGGAAACATAAGCCGACGCAACCTCACGGAAATGCAGCACACGCTCGATGACGCAAGGATATGCGCTCCGCATCAGGGAACCGTGACCTATATAAACCGGAATCTCGGCACAAGCATTGCCGCAGGCGATAAACTCGCCACTGTCGCCGATCTCTCGCACTTCAAGATCCTCGGGGAAATGCCGGAAACAAACGCCGCGAAACTGTCGGCAGGCTCGGAAGTCAACATCCGTGTGAACCGACTTACACTAAAAGGTCATATAAGCAGCATATCGCCGCAAAGCCAGAACGGAATGATAGAATTCTCAGTGCTTCTCGAAAATGACGCTACACAGGGACTACGGCCCGGTCTGCGAACAGACCTCAATGTGATCTACGACATACTCGACGATGTGATCCGCATACCTAACGGACCTTATTTTCAAGGAGCCGGGAGCTACGTGATGTTTGTAAAAAACGCCGACAACAGGCTTGAAAGGCGCAATGTCACACTTGGAGACAGCAATTTCGACTATGTGGAAGTGAAAAGCGGCATCTCGGAGGGGGAAGAGGTCGTCATAAGCGACATGAGCATCTACAAAGAGAAAAGACAATTGAAAATAAAATAGATATAACAACTACTGAAACCACCACAGTCATGGCAATAATCAGACTCGAAAATGTAGACAAGGTCTACAGAACGGACGAGATAGAGACTCTCGCTCTTGAAAATGTGAACATTGAAATAGACAAGGGGGAATTTGTAAGCGTCATGGGCCCGTCGGGATGTGGCAAATCGACTCTGCTCAACATAATAGGATTGCTTGATTCCCCGAGCAAAGGGGAAGTGACCATCATGAATGAACAGACAGCCGCAATGAACGATGCGCGCCTATCCGCTTTCCGCAACCACAACATAGGTTTCGTATTCCAAAGCTTTCATCTTATCCCTTCACTCAACGTGCTCGACAACGTGACCCTTCCTCTTGCATACAGACACGGTATAGGGACAGAGGAACGTGAACGCCGCGCACGCGAAGCACTTGAACGCCTCGGGCTCAGCCACAGACTTAAACATTTCCCGGGACAGCTCTCGGGAGGACAGTGCCAGCGCGTGGCGATAGCCCGCGCGATCATAGGAGACCCCGAAATCGTGCTCGCCGACGAACCCACCGGAAATCTCGATTCCAGAATGGGGCAGGATGTTATGGATATTCTGCACCGTCTCAACCGAGAGGACGGACGTACCATCGTAATGGTGACACACAACGAAAATCAGGCACGGACGACTGACCGCATAATACGGTTCTTCGACGGCCGACAGGTAAAATAACACTCAATACGGACACCTATGCGATATTTCAATCAGATACTTTTCGAAATGCGTCATCAGAAGATGATGATGTGGGTCTCGATCGGAGGGACTGCCCTGTCAATCTTTCTTGTGATGGCATTTTACATGAGCAATCACGTCACGACAGTCCATGTCGCACCTGAACTTGACCGTGCGCGTATCGTCAGCGGTCAGAACATCGAGATGGAATCTCTGGATGGAGAAGGGTACTCAGCATCATCCGCACTCGACTATGAGACTGCAAAAAGATTATATGCCGGCCTTGAAGGCGTAGAAAAAGAGGTTTTCATGAGCAATTGGCCGGAAGATCTTATGGTCGGAGAGAATATCACGGATGCCGAGCCTATGGCAGGAAAATATACCGATGAAAATTACTGGAAATTATATCAGTTTTCATTTATCGACGGCAAGCCCTATGACAGAGCCGCATGTGAATCAGGAGATAAGACGGCGGTAATATCCAGATCTGTGGCAAGACGCCTGTTCGGGACAGATCATGCCACAGGACGTGACATCCGTATAGACGGTTCGACATATAAAGTCATCGGAGTCACCGAAGACGTACATCCCCTTCTCGAATCAGCATATGCCGACATATGGCTTCCATTAGGTCCGGACCAAAGAGAACCGGATCCGTTATATCCTCTCATGGGCAACACTCAGGTCAAAATGCTTCTTGAAGAAGGAATGGATCCCGAAGCATTGCGCAAGCAGGTCAGACAACGATATGCCTCTCTCAATGCCTCAATAAAGAAAGATAACATGAAAGTCATCTATCATGAACAGCCATATACCGACAAAGTGGTCGCGGCCCATGAGTACGGCAGCAACACGACCCCCGAGCCCAACCCTGGTTTTAAAGAAAACATAATAATATACGGTCTGTTGCTGATTCTCCCGGCCATCAATCTCAGCAGCATGACCCGCGGACGTCTGCGTAGCCGTGAATCTGAAATCGGCGTGCGACGAGCATTCGGAGCCTCGCGCAGTGCGATTGTACGTCAGCTGCTTGGCGAGAACTTTATAATAACATTGGCAGGAGGCGTGATAGGACTTGTCTGCAGCTTTATTTTCATGATGTTTATGTCAAGACTTTTTCTTGATTTTTCAATTGAATTTGACTCTGTAATGATCGACAAGGACGGTCCGTCACTGAGATTCGACATGCTCTTCTCATGGAACGGATTTCTGCTGGCACTCGGATTCTGTTTTGTGCTCAACCTCCTGAGCGCGTTCGCGGCCGCCTGGAAGGCTTCCCGTGTGACTCCGGCAGCTGCAATAGCACGCAATCGCAACAATTGACTTAGAAGCTTCTTAATTTTCAATAATCATGAAAAGAAATTTATTCAGACAGATGTGCAATGAATGGCGTGAAAACATCTGGCTTATCATAGGACTCGCAATTGTCAGTATCGCCATATGGCTCCTCGGACTGAGTATGGACAGCGCGATCGCATCTCTGTTGGAACCACGGGGATTCGACCCTGAAAACGTAGTGATCGCACAATTCGCGGCTGTTCCCGATCAAAGTCCCGACTATATCGACTATGGCGAGAAGCCTTCGGAATTATATCTTCGCGACCGGAAAGCGATTCTGGCAGAGATACGCAAGAGTCCATATGTCGAGGCAGTTGGAATCGGCAAAAACGCATTGCCCTATTTTTTCAGTTATTTTGGTACGGCCCTCGTCAGGACTGATGTAAGGAATGACTCCCTTACTTTCCCGGGCAATCTGCGAGTCATGTCGCCGGATATGGCAAAAGTCCTCCGACTCCAGGACCTTGACGGGAAGAGTCCGGATCAACTTTCCGAAATTCTGTCACGCGGGGATTTGCTTGTATCGGAAGGGATATATACACAAGGTATGCTCGGTATAAAGGACATTAAAGGACATCTCCTGTCTGTCTATAGCGACACAATAAACAGATACAGGTTAGGAGGAACGGTCAATACAGTCAAACGCAGTGATTTTGAACCGAATTTAAGAGGCATGATAATCATTCCCTTCGATGAAAATTCTCCAGTTCAAGTACAAGACATCGCAATACGCGTGAAAGAGGGATGCATGTCCAGATTTCTGGAAGAAATGCAAGACAACAAATCCATGCGACGCTATGGGAACACGCTTGTAACAAAGATCCAGCCACTTGTTTCGGCGGGAAAGACGGTCAACAAATCGAATGTTTTAAAGATAAGATTCACAATCATAGTAATGTCGGTATTTCTTCTTATCATATTCCTCGGACTGTTGGGAACATTCTGGTTCCGCGTGCAACAGCGCATCAAGGAGATAGCTATCCGCAAGGTCTGTGGCGCCACATCGGGCGATATCATGCGGCGTATACTGGGCGAAGGAATGATACTTTTGCTTCTGGCCACTGCTCTTGCTGCCGCCATAGGATGGCCGCTGATCATCGAGATACTTAACAAAGATGAAATTGTAAAGAAGGGATCTTTACTCATGTTTGAGACACTGACTTTCGCTGTCATGTCCGCCGGAATCTACCTAAGCATATGGCTTCCGGCACGCAAGGCCATGGCCATCGAACCGGCAATCGCCATAAAGGAAGAATAAATCCACCTGACAGGAAAGCCAAACATACAGAACAGTCCAATTGTGAACAAAAAAATAATTTTTCTCATACTTTCGACAGCAGGATGTGTGGCGACTGTCTTCGGACAGGAGCCACAGCCTCTGTCAATATCGCTCGAAACGGCGATAGACCGCGCACGCACAAACAGTGTGGAGGCCGAAATGGCCGTCAATGAACTTCGCACGGCCTACTGGGGCTATCGTACCTATCGCGCCGAACTTCTCCCAGAACTGTCGTTTGCTGCAACTGTACCGGCATATTACCGTCAATTCAGCGCATACATGAATTCGGACGGAAGCTATAGTTTCGTGCCTAACAATTATCTGCAACTCAACGGTCAGCTCTCCGTGACTCAGAATGTATGGCTGACCGGAGGTCAGATTTCACTACGTTCGAATCTTGATTTTTACAGGCAGTTCGGAGATCCGACATTCAACCGGTTCATGTCGATCCCGGTCTCCGTGACATTCACCCAGCCTATATTCGGATGCAACAACATAAAATGGGACCGCAAGATCGAACCCGTGCGCTATGAAGAGGCAAAAGCCGCATATATAAGCGCTACGGAAGAGGTGGCAGCGAAAGCGATACAATATTATTTCTCATTGCTTATGGCCCGTGAGAACCGCGACATAGCGCTGCAGAACACCCGCAATTCCGAACGTCTTTATGAAGTCGCGAGAGAGAAACGCGTCATGGGCAAGATCAGCGAGAATGATCTGCTGCAGATGGAACTCAATCTGCTGAACGCACGTACCGAACTGACACAAAGCGAGAGTGACTTGAAAAGCAATATGTTCCAACTGCGGACATTCCTCGGCTTGGGAGATGACACCGAACTCGAACCCGTCATTCCTCTCGACATCCCCGAAGTGGAGATCGGATATGGCGACGCGCTCGAAAAAGCATTGGCCAACAACAGTTTCGCAAAGACAATGCTCCGGATGCAACTTGAAGCCGATTATGAAGTCGCCAAAGCAAAAGGGGCACAACGCGAAATCAGCCTCTTTCTTCAATTGGGTTATACAGGCACAGGCAATGACCTGACAGACTCCTACAGTAGACTGAAAGGAAACCAGATAGCCCAACTTGGCGTGGATATACCGCTTGTCGACTGGGGTCGCCGCAAAGGGAAAGTAAAAGTAGCCGAGAGCAACCGTCGTCTTGTTGAAAGCCGCATAAACAAAGAGCAGGCGGACTTCCACCAGAACCTATTTATCCTTGTGGAAAAATATGGCAACCAGCTCCGCCTGCTACAGACGGCAAAGAGAGCCGACGAGATAGCCCGAAAACGATATGCCACCAACATGGAGACTTTCATAATAGGGAAGATCTCGACCCTCGATCTCAACGACTCGCAGGTAAAGAAAGATGAGGCAAGACGTGAATATGTGAACGAACTCTATCTCTTCTGGCTCTATTATTACCAGATCAGAAGCGTCACATTATGGGATTACCGACAGAATGCTCCTCTGACTCTTCCTGAAGGAATAATTTAAACAGTTGCTCATCCGGAAAAAATCAAGTATATTTGAATATGGAATTTATTCTGATAGTAGACGATGACCCGGTGCNNTTGCTGCTGAAACGCGCGGGATACACCCCGGATGAAGCAGCCACTCCAGAGGAGGCTCTTGCCAAAGTCCGCGCCTGCGATTATTCGCTTATCCTCATGGATATGAATTACAGCAGGACTACCACCGGCGAGGAAGGCCTTGAACTTCTCAGGAAAACACGCATTTTTCAACCCGACACTCCGGTGGTGCTGATCACGGCATGGGGCAGCATCGAACTCGCGGTGCAGGGTATCAGAAGCGGCGCCTTCGATTTCATAACCAAACCCTGGAACAATCTCGTTCTTTTGCAACGCATCCGGACGGCCATCGATCTGAACAGAAAGGAATACGCGGAGACCGCCGACGGATTTGACCGTTGCGGCATAATAGGAAACAACCGTCGTCTCAACGAGCTGCTGGATACGGCGGCACGCATAGCCCCGACGGACGCCCCGGTGCTGATACTCGGAGAAAACGGCACTGGCAAGGAAATGATAGCCAACGCAATTCATGCCAACAGTCTGCGCCGGCAAAAACCTTTCGTAATGGTCAATCTCGGGGGCATCTCGCGTTCACTGTTTGAAAGCGAGATGTTCGGACACACCAAGGGAGCATTCACCGGTGCTGTAAACGACAGAAAAGGCCGCTTCGAACTTGCAGACAAAGGCACGATATTTCTTGACGAGATAGGAGATCTCGACCCCGGAAGTCAGGTCAAGCTGCTGCGTGTGCTCCAACAGCATACTTTCGAACCGCTCGGGGAGTCACGGCCACACAAGGTGGATATACGTGTGATCTGCGCGACCAATGCCGATCTCGCATCTATGGTGCGTGAGCGTTCCTTCCGGGAAGATCTTTTCTACCGCATAAATCTTATCACGCTCAACCTTCCCTCTCTGCGCGAGAGACGCGATGACATACCGCTATTTCACCGCGGCGGCAGCCGCAGCCGCAGGAATGCCTGTGCCGGAGATCCCGGCGGACACTATGGAATTTCTCACGCGTCTCCCTTATCCGGGTAATATCCGCCAGTTGAGAAACATGATGGAAAGAGCCGTGCTGATAGGAGGTGCAAGACTCGACAAGACACTATTCGCAGCTGACGACTGCTTAAACACAGACATGGAAACACACCCGACAGGAAACCTGAATGATACTGAACGCAGTGTCGTGGCCGAGGCTCTGGCCAAGGCGGGAGGGAATCTGTCACAGGCAGCCAGAATTCTGGGCATAACACGCCAGAGTCTTTATAGAAGAAAGGAGAAATATGGGTTATAAATTTCTTCAGGCCTCACTATTTATATGTTTCACGGCTATTATCGTGCTGGCATTATACGCGATGCCGGCATGGACGTTCTATATCGCAGGCGGCATTGGACTTGTCGTGACCCTGTTGATTTCAAGAAGCATAATCCTGCCTTTAAGGTCTGTATCAACCGGTATCGACCTGCTGAACGGTCAGGATTTCAACAGCCGTCTGGCAAAAGTCAATGAACCGAATGCCGACAAAATAGTCCGGCTTTTCAACACCGTGATAGGACGGCTTCATGAAGAACAGCTGCACAATCTGGAACAGGAAAATCTTCTCAGTCTGATTGTAGAAGCATCACCCATGGGAATAGCGATGCTCGATTATGACGGACTGCTGACGATGGCCAACAATTCGTTTCTCAAGATTTGTGGATTCAACGACATAGAGAATATTAAAGGAAAACATCCCCGGGAGTTACCTTCCGTCATCACACGCCACATGGCCGGAATGTCGGTAGGAGAAAGACGGATAATCCGCATAGACGGTGCGAATATGTACAGATGCTGGTATCTGTCGGTGATGCAGAAAGGCTTCCCGAGAGGATTTTATCTGATCGAGAGTCTGACAGAAGAGATAATGCAGGCCGAGAGACGCGCATATGGCAAGGTCATACGCACGATCTCACACGAAGTTAACAATACGATGACCGGCGTACGTTCGCTGTTGCAGATGCTTTCTGAAAGTTCGGTAGCGGAAGATGAACGCGAACTGATAGAAAGTTGTGACGCGCGGTGCGAAAGCATGTGCTCGTTCATAACGGACTATGCCGATGTGGTGCGTCTTCCCGATCCTGTGAAGAAACGTGAAGACCTGAACAGTACCATCGAGACTATGCTGCCATTTCTCCGCAGACTCGCGGGAGAGAAAGCCGACATAATATTCACACCACAGGAGCGGGAGCTGGTTGTGGATATGGATTCTTCACTCATCGAACAGGTGATTGTGAATATAGTCAAAAATGCTGTGGAAAGCATAGATAGACCGGATGGTCATATAGAAATAAAAACGGCGCGGGAAAACGGACCGGCCGTATTATCCATCAGCAATAACGGGCGACCCATAGATGAAACAGTGTCAGAACAGATGTTCAATCCGTTTTTCACCACAAAACGCGACGGCAAAGGAATCGGTCTGACGCTCTCTTCCGAAATTCTGAACCGACATGACGCGGTGTATTCATTACGATCGGAAGAAATCTCCGAAGGGTGGTGGACCACCTTCAGAATCCGTTTTCAGTCCTGATCTGAAACCTGCCCATACACATTGGAGAAAACTCCTAATAATTAAATCAGCAATTGCAGATTGCATTCCACCGTTTAACGCAACGCCTCGGAGATGCGCTGCTCCGACCGGACGTGCGACCTCAGTCGGAGCAGCGTCTTTCCAAGACGGTGATCCCGGTTGGCCGGACATGAAAAATCGGAAACAATAGTTTCTCGATCTAACTCTTTCTGATGTCAAGTATTTCAATCTGCAGGGTGTGGAGGTAGAGAATCCTGCCGACGGTATCTACATCCGCATTGCAAACGGCAAAGCAGAAAAAGTCATCAAGTAATCGCAGACTGATCTGTTTCTATAGAAAACCGAAGGAGAGACCGGAGATTAAAACCCTCCCGTCTCTCCTGTTTGTTTGCAATGCATAATTGATTTTGAAATTTAGAATTTTATTCGTAATTTTGGAATATAATTCTTTAGGACTCAATGCAATTACTCACCGGAACAGTTTTAAGAAACGAAGCCGGATATTAATGGGCAGTATGCTGAATTGAGAGTATAAGGTTGTTTTGAATAATATTTATGGGTAAAAAGTCTTTTTCGGGCGGAGATGAAGTGTCTTCGCCGCAGGGATGGCTNNATATTGTTCTGTTTCTCGTCCTCTATGTGGCGGTGTCGATAATCCTCGACGATTTCTACAAAATGCCGATCGCCGTGGCTCTGCTAATCGCTTCGGCGTGGGCAATCATCATATCGCGCGGAAAACCTCTGCTTAAACGCATAGAGATATTTTCCCGTGCAGCCGGACATTCGAATATTCTATATATGATCTGGGTCTTTATCCTTGCCGGAGCTTTTGCCGCCATGGCCAAGGATATCGGCGCAGTGGAAGCAACCGTATCACTGGCACTTCACGCGTTTCCTCCTGGATTCGTAGTGCCGATGCTCTTTTTCGCGGCATGTTTTATCTCACTCTCCATCGGGACATCGGTCGGCACAGTAGTAGCGCTCGCGCCTCTCGCCACGGAAATAGCCACAGCTTCCGACGCATCAGTCGCCTTTTATGTGGCAGTCGTACTCGGAGGGGCATTTTTCGGAGACAATCTGTCGTTCATATCCGACACGACAATTGCCGCCACGCGGTCGCAGGAGTGCAATATGGCCGATAAATTCAAGGCAAACATATGGATAGCGCTACCGGCCGCCCTGGTCACACTCGGAATATATATCATGACCGGCCTCGATACTCATGCCGTGGAATTGCCTGCCTCAAAAAACTGGACTCTCATAATACCATATCTTGTGGTGCTCGGCACGGCGATAGCGGGAATCAATGTGACAGCCGTATTGTCTCTCGGCATCATTTCGGCAGTCATCTTAGGTCTGACAACAGGATTATCACTTACTGACCTCGCCTCTTCTGCAGGAGCCGGCATCGACGGCATGGGCAACCTCATAATAATTACATTGCTTGCAGCCGGAATGCTCGGCATGATCAAGAGCGCAGGCGGCATAACATTCATCCTCCAGAGTCTGACGCGCCATGTGTCCGGACGCCGTGGCGGTCAGGCTGTAATCACAGTGCTCGTAGCCGTCGTCAACATGTGCACGGCCAACAATACGGTCGCCATCATAACCGTGGGAGGCATATCCCGCGACATATCGCAACGCTTCGGCATCGATCCGCGCAAGACCGCCTCGCTGCTCGACACAACATCATGCATCGTGCAGTGCCTCATACCCTACGGCGCGCAGACACTTCTCGCCACATCGCTCGCAGGCATATCTCCGGCCGCGCCGTTCCCTTATCTCTATTACCCCTGGGCTCTCGCCGGGATGACCGCCCTCTCGATCATATTTCTCTTTCCTCGCCGTCTCAACTGACCGGAACTATGCGACGCGGCACAGTGGTGTTGATGATAAGCGGAACCGTCTCGAGCGTGACAAGACTCGTGTCGAGGCCGTAGGCATCGCGGTCGGAGATTCCGAGAGAGCGCAGTCGGTCGTGCATCCTCATCAGAAAAGCCTCGCTTCCCTTGCAATTGCTCGTGGTCGAGAAGATGCGGTGAAGTATGATAAACCGGAAGTCGCCGGCTATATCCTCGCGGCGCAATGATTCGTAGCCGCTGCGGAGGTCAAGGCACCCGGAAGCGACAAGATCCTCGACCACATGGCGAAGATAGAGGCTTACCCTCGCCTCGACGCGGAATCCGAGACGCATGGTGACGGCGTAGATGGTTTCAGGTTCGATTATATCGACAGAATATTCGAGTGTGTCGGGCGAATCGACATAGTCAATGTGGATGAACCAGTAGTGGTCGGCACGCTTGGGGCTTTTATGGATTATGGAGTAGATTATTTTCGATTCCACCATGGCGGGATGGGGAGAATTGCTCAGATACACGAGATTGGAGGCATACTTGGGTATGCTTTCGTCGCGTTTCATCTCGCATATGAGCGGCGAACTGCCGGCTATCGGCTTGAAATCTATGAAACCGACATGGACCGCGTTTGATTTATGCCAGACGATCATGATGCCGGCGACTATGCCGGCCGCGAGAAGCGTGTACCACCCGCCGTGAGAGAACTTGAACATGTTGGCGGCGAAAAACAGCCCTTCGAGCGCTATGAAAAACGAGAAGAACGCTATGCAGAGTGGCAATGCCACTCCCCTGCTCCGCATCCAGAGCGAAAGGAGGACCGTGGTCATCAGCATCGCGACGGTGATGGCCAGACCATAGGCCGCTTCCATGTGGCTCGAATCACGGAACATTACAGCCGTCAGGAGACACCCGGCCAGCAGCCCCCAGTTGACGACCGGAATATAGAGCTGCCCCTTCACCTCGGAGGGATACTTGATGCGCAGTTTCGGCCAGAAATCGAGATTGACAGCCTCGGAGAATATCGTGAACGATCCGCTCAGAAGCGCCTGACTCGCTATCACAGCCGCCAGAGTCGCCATTATGACACCGACCACGGTGAATCCATGAGGTATTATGCTGAAAAACGGATTGATGCCTGCCATCGGACGACCTTCGTTCATGATCAGCCATGCTCCCTGACCGAGATAATTGAGAATCAGCATTATTTTGACGAAAAACCAGCTGACGGTGATGTTGCGCCGACCGCAGTGCCCGAGATCCGAGTAAAGGGCCTCGGCTCCGGTGGTGCAGAGAAAAACGGCACCAAGTATCAGGAACCATTCGGGCGACGAGAACATCAGCCTGACGGCATACCAGGGATTGAATGCCCGGAGCACTGAGGGACAGCCGACCATGGCCACCACGCCGAGCACACCGAGCGCGAGGAACCATACGAGCATGTATGGTCCGAAACAACGGCCGATCCGACCGGTGCCCATGCGCTGCAGCAGGAAGATTATGATTATGACGAAGATCACCACCGGAAGCACAGGCACAGAAGGCGCGACTATACGGATCCCCTCGATGGCAGACGTCACCGTGACCGCCGGAGTGATCATGCCGTCGGCCACGAGAGCGGCGGCGCCAATGGCAGCCACAGTGTATAGCCACTTGCGCGGCAATTTGCGCAGCAGCGCGAAAAGCGCGAGGATTCCCCCCTCCCCCTTGTTGTCGGCACGAAGTGCGAGCAGGACATACTTGACTGTGGTCTGCAGCGTCAGTGTCCATATTATGCAGGATATGGCACCGAGCACATAGTCCGTATCTAAATGAGGATTGACGGCCACTATCGCCTTCATGACATAAAGGGGCGATGTGCCTATATCACCGAACACAATGCCGACCGTGACAAGAAGTCCGGCCAGCGTGAGACGGTTGTGTATGGAATGATTTGAGTTCATAGCGGCCTATCGGTTTTTATTTCAACCTCAATAACCTCAAAATGGTTCGGTCAACAATATGACATATAAAGACGTTCGATACTGTGATAACACAAAAAGTATATATTCGACATGAGCAACGGCGTATTATTTCAATATTTCGAATGGAATCTGCCCGACGACGGGCAGCTGTGGAACCAGCTTGCCCGCGATGCGAAGCATCTGGCGGAGATCGGCGTGACCTCGGTGTGGATTCCGCCGGCATACAAGGGGGGCGGCACGCAGGATGTAGGTTATGGAGTGTATGATCTCTATGACTTCGGAGAGTTCGATCAGAAAGGGACAGTCAGAACCAAATACGGCACGCGTGCGGAACTCGAGGCCGCAGTCAAGGCGCTTCATGACAACGGCATACAGGTCATTCTCGACACTGTGCTCAACCACAGGATGAACGGCGACGACACCGAACGTTTCCCCGCCCAGCCCGTAGCGGCCGACGACAGGATGAAAAACATCGGCGAACCGAGAGAGATCGAATCATACACGGCTTTCACTTTTCCGGGCAGAGGCGACAAGTATTCTCCGTTCAAGTGGCACTGGCAGCATTTCTCGGGAGTGGACTACGACAAGCTGACGGGATCGAACGACATATTCAGGATCGTCGGACCAGGAAAAGGATGGAGCCAGGGCGTTGACCACGAGAACGGCAACTACGACTTCCTCATGGGCAATGACGTCGATGTCAACAACCCGGAGGTGGCCGACGAATTACTTTCCTGGGGGCACTGGGCTCTCGACACGTTCGGTTTCGACGGATTCAGAATGGACGCGGTGAAGCATATCGACAATGTCTTCACCCGCCGATTTCTTGAGGAAATGAGCAAGCAGAGGAAAGGGGAACTTTACGCCGTGAGCGAATACTGGAGCGAGAAGCCTAAGCTTCTCGAAGATTTCATCGACGCAACCGGAGGGATGACCGACCTGTTTGACGTGCCGCTACACTTCAATTTCCATGAAGCCGGAGAATGCGGAGAGAAATATGACATGAGAAAGCTGCTCGACAATTCGCTTGTGGCGTGCGATCCGCTGCACGCCGTGACATTCGTGGACAATCATGACTCGCAGCCGGGAGGCAGTCTGGCCTCGAACGTGCAGGACTGGTTCAAACCGCTCGCCTACGCACTGATACTTCTCATGAAAGAGGGCTATCCGGTGATATTCTACGGCGACTATTATTCGGTGACGCACACGGAACCCGCCGATGACAGCGATGATCCTGAACAGGAGGATGAAACCGTCAGAGAGGCGTCACCACACAGAAAGATCATCGACATGCTTCTCGAATGCCGCAGAAAATATGCCTATGGCGACGAGACACGACTGTTCGACCATCCGGCGACAGTCGGACTTGTCCGCCACGGCGACGGGGAACACCCTGGTTCGGGACTCGTGCTGCTTATGAGCAACGGAGATGTCGGCACGAAGGATGTGTGCCTCGGCGAAGAACATGCCGGCGAAGTGTGGCGTGAGTTCACCGGAAGCATAGACGACCGCGTCACTCTCGATGAAAACGGCAAGGGAACATTCGGTGTCTGCGGCCGCAACGTGGCGGTGTGGATACGTGAGGATGCCGTCAGTCAAGAAGAATGAAGGGCGCCCAGTAGAACGGAGAGGGGAACTCGGATCGGACCGCCGCGACAGCCTTTCGGTAGGCGTCATGGCGGTCGCCGGTATCTATCCAGTTTCTATAGAACGCGGACATGAAGGCAGCCGTCGACTTGTCGTTGACACTCCAGAGGCTGACAAGCAGAGATTTGACTCCGGCCTGTTTGAATCCGCGCGTCAGGCCATGCACTCCCTCGAAATCGTATGATCCGAGGGCACTCTCGCAGGCCGACAGGGCGACAAGACGCGTGCCTTTCAAATTTATGGCAGACACCTCCGCTGCGGTGAGTATGCCGTCATTGTCCTCGGGCATGTCGGTGCCCCCCTTCCACGTGGCTTCGGCACCGGCGAGCGCGATTCCCGACCTCATCATGGCCGAACCGGTCTGAGAGGCAAAGCGCTTCATATAGGGCACTTTCATGGCCTCGGCATCAGAAGAAAGGAAGAAACCGTGGGTGGCGAGATGAAGCACTTCGGGCGAAGACGCGCAAAGTTCGCGGAATTCCTTTTCGGTGGCCCTGTCGCGCACCGACGTCCGAACCGGGCGATCGCCGAATGTCGCTGATATATCGGAGAGTTCCGTGGCCGTGAAAGGAAGATAACGGAAGTAATGGCGCGAGACTCCGCGACTGTCGAAATCATCAAGCGAGTAATCATCGTCAACAGAACGCTCGCCCGACTGCTCCGGCATCTTTCCTGCCCCGGAAGCCTGCGACGGATCGAAAAGCACATCGCCAAGCAATCCGGCCGAAAGCGGGGCCCGCTCTTCGGAGGGGAAGGTCAGCTGAGCGGTGGTGGTGACCTGACGCAGGTCATAATGATCTATCAGATAGTCGCCTTCAGGAGTCTGAATGGCATTGAACGCGATGGAATGCAATATGCCCGGAGCATTGAAATATATGGTCGAGACTCCTTCGAGATTCTCTTCGAGGGGCTTCCATAACATGGAATAAAGATCGAGTGCCGAATTTTGTCCATAGAGCTTCTTTGCGAGAGAAGCCGTGTTTTTTGCATTCAGGGCGTCAAGACCGTCGGAAAGATCCTTCCAGAGGCAAAGCCTGACAGCCACAGGAGCCGAGGCATCATGTCTGAGCAGAAGCGCCATGACATAATCATGAGTGAAGAGAAATTCGACGACTGCCTGCGCGGGCTTCAGTGAGTCGCGGATCATCTGCCAGGTAACATCAGGATTGATCTTCGACCGTTCGTCGGCCGTGAGATCAAGAAGTTCCATCTCAAGGCGGTGGGCCGCGAATGTCAGCGCCGAACTGCGGTTGTAGCTTTCAGTTGCCTCCTGTGAAAGCCACTGGTCGGGCGTGACGTTGATCTGCTTCAGCTGATTGTGTATGCGTGCGATCGAATCTGCAAGAAATCTGGCATCAGGATTCTCGCTTCGGGCGATGATCCGCCTTGTCTCCTGCTGGGATCTGAGTTTCATGCCCGTACGATAAACTATGGCGTCGTAAGTCTCGCCGGCCATTTCGAGGGGTTCCTTTTCAAGCATACAGGCGAGAGCCCAGGCCGGATCACCATATGTGTTGAAGATCTGCTCCTGATCGGACGATGACAAGAACTGGAAGTTCCCGTCGAGCATCTTACGGTTTTCGGCATAAATCTTTCTTGCGGTTTCGAGAGCTTCCGCCGAGTCACCTGCGGTAAAACGGGAATGGAAAAGATACGACAGAGCCGCCATGCGCTCGCCCTGACCCATGTATTCCGGATGCCCGAACACGATATCGTATGCATCTGCGAGATATTTGTCTGCACGCACGGAATCTCCTTTGTGGCGCATCAGACCAGAAAGCGAATAGTATGCGTTTTTCCGGTCGATCGGGTGTTCGGAAAGCTTCAGAAATCTCAGAGCATACTCCTCCGCCTTGTCAAAATCCTTCTCACACACTTCATAAAACGTCGAACAGGATGCGAGCAAGGAAAGGTATTTGGGATTACTCTGATAATCGGGATCATAGCCCGGAAAATTCCGTTCGGCATCAAGTATCGTCGCCTTTATATCCGGATACAACTCTGACATACGGCCCATAAATTCCTCAAGCCGATCGCTGAACTCTCCATAGTCGCCGGTAACCATCATATTTCTGGCAGACTCATATTGATCCCACAAAGTCCTTAAGAGCGAGACATATGCCTGGATAGCGTCTATACCGAGAGTGAATTTTATAAAATCCGCACCGTCTGACGATGCGCCCAGATCAGAAATCACCTTATTGAGACCGTTCATGTAAAATGTTGCGGCACCCCAGTCCTGACTGCCCAACGCGCGATAATATCCTTCAAGCAGATAATTCGCAAGTCCGACAGAAGGTGCGAAGCTGGATTTGCCGGACATTATGGCGCGGTCATTTGCGATGAGACGAGAGGCTGCGGGACGATTGCCCGTAGCGTCATAGAGACGCGCAAGATCACCTGAAATAGCCAGATATTCATCGTCAAATGAGTAATTGGTC
Organism: Bacteroidales bacterium H10; assembly: GCA_001701295.1. GTDB lineage: Bacteria > Bacteroidota > Bacteroidia > Bacteroidales > Muribaculaceae > Lepagella. The sequence goes on along the minus strand of DAAV01000078.1, from coordinate 9,575 downwards.
TGATAATTGTGAGCTTCGAGAGCCAGCTCAAGCAATTCAACCGCGTCCGGCTGACGATTGACAAGATTATAATATGTGGCCAGTTCCTTCAGAAGATCGGGCGGCGCATTATCAGGCCCATATTCGGAGAGAGACTTTCTGATGCCGGAAACCAGTGTGTCCGTCTCGGTCTGATCCAGCCCGAGCCGGACTCGACATATGGCGTCATAAGTGCGCCAATACAGTGTCTCCGCACCCGAATCTCCTGCATACAGGATTTCGAACAGTTCGTGAGCCTTGCCGTAATCATTATTATAATAATAGTTGGCCTTGGCACTTCTCAATCTGGTCATTATCCGTTTTTTGCCGGAGTATTCCCCTTTTTCGGCATCATTTATGATCTTGTCGAGATATGTTATTTCTTCGGGATTTGTACCTGTGGCCGTTACGTCGAACACGTCAAGACGCGCGTTATAGGCAAAAGAGGACTTCTTTCCGTATAATTCGGCGACATCACCGGCTACTGCTTCATAAATCTCTTTGGCAGAGTTGAAATCGAGTGCCGCAATCTTGTAATAGCGTCCGAGTTCCTCTCCTATCCTGACAGACAGTATGCTTCCGTCATGATTCTGCAGATAGGATTTTTTTAATTCCGACATTCTTGACGCACCTTCCGCAGGATCGCGAAATATGATCTGCATGTGGGTGAACATTTTCCAGTATATACGGGCAAGAGAATCGGAAAATATCTCATCGCATTTTGTCTGGTAACCATCAACACTTTGTCGGAAATCAGAACCCGTAAATATATCGAAGACCGCAAGCCGGGAAAGAATATTCAGATAGAAGAGACTGCTGTCACCATATGAGATACGGGCAGCCTCGATCATATCAGGGGCATCTGAAGCTATGCCGGGATCTCCGGAATAACGGAAATCGGCATTCGCCTTGAGCAGACGGCAGAGCCGGCTTTCAAGCGAACGGCGGGGATAATACGCACTCATGTAATCATCAAGAATACGCGCATCCCGGACGTTGACCTCATCGCCTGTTATATTGTATATCCTGTATTCGAGCAGATGATAGCGTGTAGCCATAGTCAACGGATGGTCATATCCATAGATCTTCTCGCTCAATTCCAACGCCTGCGCAAGATAAAAACCGGAGTTGCAGAGATAATCAAGCTGTGAACCGGTATAATCGTAAAATGTATCGTTGTCGTAGGGATTTTCCCTTTCCGGAAGCATAAGGCGAACCTTAAGATCTTCCTGAGGAATATTTTTCAATACAGCAAGACGGATATAGAGCTCCATGCGGTCGGAGACGGTATCGGTCGAAGCAACGGGATAAAGTTCAAGCACTTCATCCTCGAGTTGCCATAGTTCCGGATAATAAAGCGGATTATCGGCCATCTCGACTGTGTTGCGATGATCAAACAAACCGAGACGCATCATAAGCAGAAGGGATCTCTCTTTTTTATCCTGCTTACGGTCACAAACCTTCTTCTGGTCGATTATCATGCTTTCATAATCTTTCATCGCGTCGCGAAACATCGACTCGACATTGATCCACTCTAACCGGACGCGGCGCGCCGCGTAACAGTCGGGATCGGTTCTGTCGAGATAATCCGCCATGCCTCGCAACGCATCGCGTTTGCGGCGCATCAGGGTGTCGCAATCGAGTGTCGCCGCCCAGTCAAGATATGCCGACACTTCAGGAACCTTTGATCCGGCGGCGACAAGTATTCGCTCCGCCTCAGGCTCCTGGAGTCGCAGATCTATGATCTGACAGGCACGGAGCATGATCTCCTCGTCATCGAGTGTATCAGGCGAAGGGGTATTCTCGGCCATCCACTTGCGGTGGTTGCGGATCGATTCAAACGGCGAGACAAAATCTGCAAGGATATTGGCGGAAGCCAGCATCAGAAATATGATGAAAGATATAGTTCGCATTATGATATGGTTGTCAAATTATGAGGTGATTGTCAATATGATATATAACGTAGAAAGCGACAATAAAAGTGCATGGATATGCCTGTTATCAAAAAAGTTATTAAGAGGGTGTTTCAAAATAAAAGTTAATTTGGGGCGGAAGGGAGTCGGACAGCGGCAATTTTTATTGCAATACATTTCAATATGTCAGGGAATCTCATTAATTTTGGTTTCCGAAGTCACTGCGGTCCCGCATGGCCGGGCATCTTTCTCCTTTCGGCTCAGTCGCATAGCCCGCTATGCTCCATCTCCTCAAGAAGAAACCTGTTCCGCCCATGCGTCCCCAAATTAACTTTTATTTT
>DAAV01000078.1:0-7249 GCA_001701295.1 Bacteroidales bacterium H10 | reverse complement strand
GCCGCCTACGGCACCAACCCGGCCTTCGCCATTCCCCTCTATGAACAGGACATGAACGCGATATCCGTGTTACTCTTCAGGTATCTTCTGGGATTGCCTCTCTTGGCAGTATTGATACTCGCCCGGAGAAGAAACCTCAGACTTACAAAAGAGGAGACAGGCCCTGTAGCCGTGCTCGGAATATTGATGGCTTTTTCCTCGCTGTCACTTTTCGAAAGTTATAAATATATGAATTCGGGAGTAGCGTCGACGCTACTGTTCGTATATCCGATAATGGTCGCGGTGCTGATGGTTTTCTTTTTCCATGAAAAGCTTAAAGCCACTGTCGTTATATGTCTGGCCATAATGTGTGCAGGGCTGATGCTGCTGATGAAGACGGAAACTGGCGAAACTGTCAGTCCTTATGGTGTGATACTTGTAATGGTATCAGCTCTGACATATGCCTTATATATCATAATGGTCAATGCCTCGCGCCGCATACGGGCGATTCCGACCACAAAACTCCTGTTTCATGTGCTCGGATGGGGATGTCTCGTCTATGTGATCATGATAATCTCAGGCACAGAACTTACCCTTCCCGCCAGACCTTCCGGATGGTGGAATCTCGCGGTCCTTGCCGTTATTCCGACTGTACTCTCCCTGGCATGCACGACAAGAGCCATCCAGCTTATCGGTTCGACTCCGACGGCCATACTCGGTGCCCTTGAACCTGTCTCAGCCGTTGTGCTCAGTGTGACCGTACTCGGGCAGGTACTCACCCTACGCGAAGTCATGGGAGGAGTATTGATCCTTGTCGCCACAACTCTTGTCGTAGCCTCCGCCCCGGTTGAAAAGATGCTGCTGCATGTAAGAAAGATGTTCCCCTCCCGACACCGCAACCACTGATTCGTCCGCATTCATCTCTCCTATCCAAAACACCGACAATAGTTGCAATTTCACTATGGTCTCCGATAAATCGCAATTATTCCTTTCCGAGCATACCTCGGATTTCCTTATCAAAATCGGAATCAATTTGCTGGGTGGGATTGAAGAGATCGTATTCAGCTTCTGCTTTAGCTTTGGCCTGAGCGGCCGAAATGCATCCTCGATTAGGAAGAATCCTATAGTCGTTAAAGGTCAGGAATTTGTCAACGCTTGCAGCAAACTGTTCCATATTAAACACATTGCCACGTTCAATCTGTCCTTCTATGTAATCGAAATAAGAAGTAACGGTGCGTTCAAGTGAACGAATTTCTTTCTCTGTGAGATAGTTCTTGGCTATTGAAACATCAGATTTAAGTATGCGTCCTTCGGGAGCATACTTCCTTGTTGTCAACCCCATATGCGGCTTTGTATGGTCAGCTCCGGCATGGATGATTTCTGCAGCAGTATGTCCGGTAATCGCATAGTGAAACCGATTCTGTACCATTGCGTAAAAATCTTTTGTTGTCGAAGCCAAACGATCGTAGTCGATGCTGCATTCGGCATAGATATCGGTAATCTGCTGCCAGATACGACGCTCGCTCGCACGAATAGAACGTACCCGCTCCAAGAGTTCACGAAAATAGTCACGCCCGAAAACATCATTGCCCTGCTTCAGGCGGTCATCGTCGAGAACAAAACCCTTCCGGATAAATTCATTAAGAACCTTTGTCGCCCATTGGCGAAAAAGTGTAGCACGCTGACTATTAACACGATACCCAACACTAATAATAGCATCAAGATTGTAAAAAGCTCTTTCTCGTTCTACCTGACGCCTCCCCTCAGTTTGAACTGTTCGAATTTTTCGAATAGTTGAATCTTCTGTCAATTCCCCTGAAGAGTATATTTCTTTCAAATGATAGTTAATGGTTTGACTTCAATCCCGAATAGTTCTGCCATAGCTTTCTATGTCAGAAATATTGTCTCATCCTGGACAATTGCTTGTACAGTACCCGAATTGTCGGGCAGATTATAGAGTATAAACTGTATTTCCTTTGCCATGGCAATCAATTGTTGAATTTATCGGCAAACATAACTTTCAGTGATTTATATATTTCCACAGCTATGTCACTTGCGAATTATAAGTAAGCGATCAAATTAAAACGCTACTTAAGTACCTATTAAAAATTAAACGATATATGTAGTTTTTGAATCTTGTAACATAAACCTTGTTCTTTTTTGTCGTTTCGGTCCTGTCGTTCAGTCGCATAGCCCGCTATGCTCCTTCGTTCCAGAACCGATCCGCCTAAAAAATAGCGGCGTTTCGCGCGCAGGCAAGATAAATAACAACGTTTTATGTATACATTAATTTTCAATAGCTACTTACAAATTTAGTGATTAATTCCAACACAACAATAAAATATGCTTAACAATATCAAAATGGAAAATAGAACAATACTTCTTTATTACGTCACATATAAATATCGCAAGCGTTTCAAAGAGTCTGCACTCCTCCACCGTTGACCATGAGGGTCTGACCGCTGACCCAAGAGGATATCGGAGAAGCAAAATAAAGGACTGCTCCGGCAATATCCGATATTTCACCAAGACGACCAATGGGTGTATGCGCCAGCATGCGTTTCTCGATTTCGGAAGTAAGAACGGAAGCAAGAGCCTTCGTCCTTGTAGCTCCAGGTCCCACATTATTGATCCGTATGCCCATTTTTCCATAGTCATAGGCCAGATTAGATGCCATGTGATTCAAGGCTGCTTTTGAAGAAGCATATATGGCCATGTCCGGATCTTTATTTATACTGCTCATGGATGTGATGTTGATGATACTGCCGTAACCGGACTTTTCCATATGCGGCGCGGCAAGACGGCATAATTCCCAAGGCGCTAACACATTGACCGCATATATGCGTTCCACGTATGCACGATCAATACTGAAAGGATTCTCACGGCCTCCGCCTCCTATGCCCGCATTATTCACAAGTATATTAACCGTTCCATAACTGCCGACGGCGAAATCTATAAGCCCCGAAAGATCCGTTTCTTCAGAAACATCACAACTGACAGCTGACGCTTCGCCGCCGCCATCTGTTATACTTTCTGCCACCGACCGAGCTTTTTCCAACGATATATCGCTTACCACAACCGATGCCCCGGCGGCCGCCAGAATCTCACTCACACCACGTCCTATGCCGTCTCCGGCACCTGTCACGACAGCAACTCTTCCTGACAGATCAAACATTTTTGCTATATCCATCGCCTGAATCATTAAAGCCTTATCGGCATGTTATGTATTTCTAACATGTCGCAAGGGCTTATGGTTTGACAATTCAAGACGGGTCCACGCTGTCATGTCTAAAAATGTCATATAGATTGTTAAACGACTCGATATACTTTCTCCCTACGGGGATAACACGGTCAAGATCATAAAGGAATATCTTCCGGTTGGAAAATTTATCGATCACGTTGAGTGAGACTATATATGAACGATGCACACGGATAAACCGCGCGGCAGGCAGCAGGGTTTCCATCTCCTTCATCGTGATCTGAGAAAGAACTGTCGGCAACCCTTTTCTGAAAACCTTGACATAATTGGCCATGGCCTCGATATAGAGAATATCGTCAAGATCTACTACGACATTCTTGTGCTCGACTTTGAGCGTTATGGATTCTCTGACAGATGCACAACCTTTCTTAAGTCCGATCCATGCAAGAGCCTTGTCGGCAGCTCTCTCGAACGCCAATGAAGTTATAACCGAAATCGACAAAACTCTCGACGAAATAAGATCCGGCCTCCCTTCGGGAATGGTTCTAACAGACATATCGAGTACAAAAGATTTTCTGGATGCCTCCATCGACAAAGTGATAATATGCCGTCGGATTCACTCTCAATATGTTGACTCTTCTGTTTGCCCGCTGGTGAGGACTTGAGAACAATATCTACATGCAGATAAGTCTGATCATGCTGATAGGACTTCTTGCAAAAACCGCTATTCTACTGACAGAATATGCCTCGGCAAGACGCAAAGAGGGACTCGGACTCGTCGCGGCTGCAATATCCGCGGCAAAAGCCCGCTTCCGGCCCATAATCATGACCTCGGACACAATGGTCTTCGGCATGCTTCCGTTGATGTTCGCATCGGGAGTCGGGGCTAACGGCAATATTTCTGTAGGCACCGGAACGGTAGGCGGTCTTTTATTCGGCACTCTCGCACTGTTTGTTTATCGTCCCTATGCTTTTCGTCATATTCCAATATCTGCACGAAAAGATAATGCCCAGGAGAAAACATCGTACCAGAGGAGCCTGAAAGTATCAGAATGCCGTTTATCCTCATTAAAATTATTTCTGCAGTTCTTTATAAACTTTCAGGCGGTTTGATATCTTATATTAAAAAGGGCTGCCGACTACACGTCGTGTTATCCGAAGCCGAAGAACCGACAGGCGCCTTTTTATATAAGTAAGTATATAAATTTATAAGAAATGCGTTTCAGAAGAATTCAAACACTTGTTCTGTTGCCTATGCTTATGTTATGCTCACTGGTCATTGAAGCATCATGCGCAGGATATGCCTACCGTCTCACGCCGGTAAGAGAATAGCTTTTCCACCAGGCAAAATAAAAGAAAAGACATGGAAGTCGTACATTTGTCAGACTTCATATTGAAGAAACAGTAATTCCAAACATATTAAGATATGAAATATACACCGGAAAACATAACATCGCTCGAGCCGGACGAAATATTTGTGTTCGGCAGTAATCTGGAAGGAAACCATGCAGGGGGCGCGGCACGTGTAGCCCTCGAACGCTTCGGAGCAATCATGGGCCAGGGAGTCGGAATTCAGGGTCAGTCATATGCCATACCCACTATGCAGGGAGGTATTGAGACTATAAAGCCCTATGTGGACCAATTCATCGATCTGGCGTGGGAATGGGACCAGAACACATTCTACGTCACACGCATCGGTTGCGGAATAGCAGGTTTCACTGATGAGGGGATCGCCCCTCTTTTCGATCGGGCATATGATTTTTATAATGTCCGTCTCCCGAAATCGTTCGCGAATATCATAAGACGCAACAGGGAGATGAATGGTAAAAAGGTCGATTGATCAACCCAGACCTGGATAATTAGTATGTAAATAGGGAGTATATTGTTTTATTTACCCTATTTGATACAATTATAGCCAAATTGATACAAAATCTCCATTTATTTACTTGGATTTTTTCAAATATAACGTAAATTTCTTAATTTTGCAGTATAAGTTATTCAGATCACAGCAAGTAAGAATTCAAGGTAAAAAAGAAGGTCAATACAAAATGGGCAAGAGTCAGCAAATACAACCATGAAACACGGTTTATGACTCTCTATCCTCGTTTCAGGCGACGATCCGGATGATTCCGGGCGTCGCCTGCGTTATTACGGCGTACGCACATATAAACACCCCGGAAGTCAGTATAGGACATCCGGGGCTTTATATGATACGCCTGCTTCTCAGACGCGCAATTCAGAAGTGAAATCAGCGCTTAACACATTTCTTTACTGACCGGCAGCAGCGGTCCGGAGGTGCGTTCAGATTTGATGTCAAGTCCGGAGAGGTCGTATGTGAGATGACGCAGGTATTTGCCCAAAGCCTCATAGTCACGTCCAAAGCGGGCCTGGGTCTCTACGCTGACAGGCTCCCCTATTGTGACACGCATAGGTTTTTTTCGTTTTTTGAAAAGCTCACGCGGCAGACAGGCTGTGCGCAAAAGGATACTGTGATGTCCGAGCCAGTTAAAAAGAGGACTGTTGGTACCGTGAAAGTAAATAGGAATCACGGGGACTTTCGACTTACCGATGATCTGCAGCACAGTCGGCTGCCAGGGGCGGTCGACTATTATTCCATCTTTGTCGGTCTTGCCGATCGCTCCGGCAGGAAAGAAACCGACAGGTTTCCCCTCCTTGATCATGGTTATGGCCTCACGGACTCCCGCCACAGAAACACGACGCTTTTCAGGATCACTGGATGCAGACTGGTCGACGGCTATAAAGTTGGGCCGCATGGCTGACAGCTGGTTGAGAATCATATTGACCATCACCTTGTATTCAGGGCGTACACGCGTCAATATATAAATCAAGGCTATACCGTCGAGCGAGCCGAAAGGATGATTGCTGACAGTGATAAACGGTCCTTCTTTGAAACGGTCGAGTATTTCGATATTGTCAACCTGAAGTTTCACTTTGAATTCGTCTTCCATAAGACAGCGGACAAACTCAGGACCGGGTGTAAGACTGTATTTTGAATGCACACGATTCACTTCATCAATCTCAAACAGGTGCATGAGCCACTTGACCAGGCGGGGAAAACGCGCGGCTGCCGGCACGAGTTTTTCAACATCCCCGGGAGTTATGACATCGGGACGCACCTCGATGTCGGGATACTCCTCGAAAATGAAAACCTCGTCACCATCCTTATTTAGTCTTGTCTGCATTGCCATAATTTCTTTCTTTTATTCCCAAAGCATCTAACGTACGCAGGATATAAGGGTCGATACGAGTCTGACGGAACACGAAATTACGTTGCAGAAGGAAATTCCATACCAGCGACACGACCAGCGACACAAACAGTCGGGCAGCCAAAAAGATCGCATCGTCTCCGAGCCCCATGGTTGTCTTGAGCCAATGCCAGTCGCGTACCAGATAATATAATATCTGAGTGCCAAAACTATTCAACAGCAACGAACCGATCCACACGAATATAAACTTCGTAATGACCGCACGCCAGGCCACATCGCGCGCATGAAAGGTAAAGCGGTAATTTATTATGCAGTTGAAGNNCGTGGCTGTAGACATCCACGGAGTCATATCGCAGAACGCGAATAGAACGAACGAGACAAGCATGTCTATCCAACCGCACAACTGCGAGGATGCTCCGGACCTTAACAGAGTGAATACCACCCCATCGTCGTGCAGGAGTTGNNCGAGTTGTTCGGTAACCTTATGCAGTCGCCTTTTCACTATCCAACGACTCTTAGATGTGTATTGATTTTATTTCTTAACGAATTTTTTCGGAGGATCGATCTTGGAGAGATACCTGAGATCGCGCGCCATCGAGCCGATATATATGGCATAAATAATCACGGCCACCACTGCACCGGTGATATCAAACACCGACCAGGGCATACCTGCGATCTCGACCTTGACATCGGGCCAAGGATTGAATATGTAAAGTATATAGACTGCAATTATGATCAGACGCGCCTCAGTAGGGCCGAGACTCGCGTATGTCAGCCTGAACTTGTCCATAACGATTGTACTGAGATAGGTGTAGATCGACATACACAGATAGCCCCCCATTAT
>DAAV01000058.1:1006-7615 GCA_001701295.1 Bacteroidales bacterium H10 | reverse complement strand
AGTTTTTTCTTATAGAAAACCGTCAGAATACCGGATGGGATACATATATCCCGGGTCACGGCATGCTTGTCTGGCATGTGGATTATGATGATTATATATGGACACGCAATACTGTCAATAATACTCCAGGCCATCAATATGTCGACATAGAAGAAGCCGACGGTTCACAGAGTGAGTATTCACGTGCGGGGGATGCCTTCCCTGGCTCGGCAAACAGGACTTCTTTTACCTCACAGACGACTNNGCTATGAAGACCTGGACTAATAAGGCAATTGATCTTCCTATTACCGATATCTCGGAGGCGGACGGACGGATTACTTTTGATGTGCTGGGAGGCGCTCCGGTTCCTGACATGCCGGATGTGACTGTCCTCCCTGCCGAAGATATAACCTTAGAGTCTTTTGTGGCGCGGTGGGTCGCTGTAGACGGATTTGATCACATTCTTTCCGTATTCAGTTATGATGAGGATAATAATCCTGAATATGTCAAAGGATTTTTGGCCCGCAATGTTCGAATATGTGATTCGTTCCCCATTTCGGGACTTGAACCTGATAAACATTATTTCTATAGTGTAAAGGTGTCTGACGGATGGTTTTCCGGAAATGCGTCGGATATTGTCCCTGTTACTACAGATCGTCTTTCAATTGAATATTATAGCGTTGAGGCCGAAGACGCCACAGAAGTGGGGGAGAATGGATTTACAGCAAACTGGTTGCCCTTGGATGGAGCTGCGGAATATTTGCTGTCGGTCTATGTCAAGGTCCCCGGGGATCCATTTTATGACATTTGTGATTTTACCGGCGGCATAGATAATCTTGGGGATTGGACGAGCACATCAGGTGTGACTTATGGCATGGAATCATATTCGGGTGAATCTGCACCGGCATTGCGGCTTAATGCGGGCAATAATCTGACTTCTCCGGAATATGACGATTCTATCCGAGAACTTACTTTCTGGCATCGCGGCAACAATACGTCGTCGGGTGACATGATATATATTTATGCGATTACTTCGCAGGATGTTGTGCTTGTGGAAAAAACCGAAGTGCAGAAAACAGCAGGCGGTGTAGTGACGCGTATCGAAGGTTTTCCGGAAAATACTGTGAGGATTCGTATGCAGTTTGTGCGTGAAGGAGATTCCGGCTCCGTGGCCATAGATGATGTCAAGGTAGGCTATGGTCAGGATTATGACAATATTCCCCTTGAGAATTATGTGGATCTGAAGGTCGGGAACGTATTGTCATATGCGGTCACGGATCTTGAACCGGCCACAGAATACGCCTATACTGTACGTGCTACAGACGGTATGCTTTTTTCAAGAAAATCGGAGGAGGTAGGTGTGCGCACCAAGGATCATTCCGGAGTGTCTCACATTATGAACGGCGATTTCGCAGTCGCTTTTGACGGATATGAGATTTCTGCAAATACCGCTGATGAGATTTTCGTGGCCGATTACACCGGCGCTCTTATTGCGCGAGGTTCCCGTAAGGTGACGTTGCCGCGTGCCGGCTTATATATCGTAAGTGTTCCTGCGCGGAATTATGTTAAGAAAATTATCGTAAAATAATTTATAGGGTCTGTCGGGAACGCAAATCTCGTTTTTTGACAGACCTGAAATTTTTGATTATGGTTGCGCTTCGGGGAAAAGGTTTCAACCCGTGTGACGACCCAATAATTTGAAACCATATGTTATATTATGAAAAAACAACTTACCCGCATTTTTTCAATCCTTCTCATTGTGGCGGCTGTAGTGTCTCCGTCAATGGCCCAGATTGCAAAGAAAGCCAAGAGTTCGAATGACGCCAGGTCTCGTACGGCTGTCGGTATGACGCTAAAAACTGCGAAGGCCAAAGCTAAAGAAAAGAAAGGCGTTATGGTGACACCGAAAGTGCGCGCCGTACGTGCCGAGGGTCTGAAGACCCAGACCGGATCGCGTCAGATCCTCTCGCCTGCATCTCCGGGAGTCGTCAAAGAAGCTGCAGATATACCGACAATATATGGTTCGGTGATTTTCAACAGTACTTTCACACAGGATAATGCGCCTGTAGGCCTTTATGAGCTGCCGCAAGGCTCAGGATCAACTCAGATTATTTTCGAGGGTCCCGATGCCACTAATGGAGGTGTATGTGTGGATGGCGTCTATTATAGCACTTCCTATATTTCTTTCTGGGGCATGGTCTTTATTACAACCACCGCCTATGATATGGAAACAGGAGAAAAGATAGGAGAGTGGAGTCCGGAAGATCTTGCTGTGATCGGTATCGGAGGCTATGCTCTCGATCCCGTTACAGAGACAGTCTATGGAATAACCTATAATTCTACAGGTGACGGACGTCAATTATCGAAGATATCGTTCGGTGAAGAAGTGACATCTACAGCTGTGGCGCCTGTTGACGGTTACTGGAATTCAATAGCTTTCGATGCGCAGGGTCAGCTGTACGGTATTAATTATGATATAGTGGAGGCCGGTGACGATTATGAGGTGACCGCCTCATATCTCAACAAGATCGACAAGGCCACCGGGGAAGTAACGCTTGTCGGTGAGACTGGGGTCGCGCCCAAGTATCTTTCAAGTTCAGTCATCGATCATAAGACGGGACGTATGTTCTGGAACGTATGCCCCGCCGATGAGAACGGCTATATGTATGAGGTCAATATGGCTACGGGTCATGCAGATATGCTTTGTCGGCTTGAGAATGATGACGAGATAATGGGCATGTTCATTCCTAAGCCCGCGGCTGAGCCTACGGCTCCGGCTGAATGTAAAAATGTAGAATTCCATTTTGATGGCGCGTCATTGTCAGGTACCCTGACTCTTACCACACCTTCCACTCTGTTTGATGGCGTGACTCCGGGTTCTGGTGAACTTTTTGTGATGGTTCTTGCAAATGGCGAGATAATAGCAGGTGGGGAACCGCAGGCATGGAATACAGATATCACGATACCAGTCGATCTTTCTCTTATGGGTGCAGGAATGTATGATTTTACTGTTTTTGCAGCCGGTGACGGAGGGGAAGGCCCTAAAACAAATGTCAAGAACGTATGGGTCGGTGCCGATACGCCGTCAGCCACGTCCGTGTCGCTGGTCTATGAAAATGGCAATATGGAACTTTCCTGGCTTCCGGTGACGGAATCTGTCAACGGAGGTTATCTCGATCTCGACAACCTTACGTATACAGTGAAACGCGCCGATGGATCTGTAGCGGCATCAGGTCTAACAGTGACTGAGTTTTCTGAAGCAGTTGCCACTCCAGCGGAAATAACTCAGTATTATTATACCGTGGAGGCGGTATGCGCTGATCTCGTTTCGGTGCCGGCACGGTCCAATATCGTTACTCTTGGTTCTATTGTTCCTCCGTATCAGTCGGATTATGCGGCTGACGGTCTTGGCGGCTGGACTGTTCTTGATGAGAATGCCGATGAAAAGACATGGTCTGTTTACAATGACGAGGTCCGTATCATTTATAATTCTGCTTTGGAGATGGATGACTGGCTGATCACGCCTCCTTTGAAGCTCGAGGGCGGCAAGGCCTATAATCTTATATTCTCATCTCATTCTTATGGATCTTCTTATCCCGAACGCCTCGAAGTCAAATTTGGAAAATCGGCCACTGCGGAAGGCATGACAGAGACTATTGTGCCGCCTACGGTGCTGAGTAGCGCCGATCCGGTTCAGTTCGAGGAAATGATTGTCCCTGATGCCGACGGTATTTATTATGTGGGATTCCATGGAATTTCAGATGCTGATCAGTTCTATCTGTATCTGAGCAACATAACGATTGAAGATGGCGTGTCGGCGGATGCCCCGGGTCTTGCTTCCGACTTGGCCGTGACACCTGATGGCTCGGGTGCCCTGAAAGCTAATATAACATTCAAGGCTCCTTCCCGGACGATGAACGGCAACGCTCTTTCGAGCCTTACAAAGGTTGAGATTATGCGTGATAATGATGTTGTCAAGACATTTGAGTCTCCTTCAGTAGGGGAATCTCTTAGCTATGACGATGTTCTTCCTCAAAGTGGAGATTATGTTTATACTGTAATAGGGTACAATGAATCTGGAGCAGGTCTTAAGGCCAAGACTTCCGTATATGTCGGATTCCAGGCTCCGGCGGCTCCCGAAGCGGTCAATGTAGTACGTACGGATGTCGATGGTCAGGCATTAGTGACATGGACAGCAGTGACCACCGATGTCAATGGCCTTGTATTCCCCGCGGGCACAGTGACTTATAATGTCTATAATGCGGAAGATACAAGTAATCTGCAACTTGTGGCGGAAGGACTTTCTGAAACCACATTCTCTGAACAGGCTGTGCCTGAAGGTCAGCAGGCTTTGGTTCGTTATGCCGTTTTTGCTTATGTGGATGGGGCTCCCGGTCAGGGTACACTTTCAAGTATGATATATTGCGGTACTCCTTACGATGGCATAGAGGAGCATCTTAATGAGGGCAAGCTTTCTTACGACTGGATGATTTCCGGCAGCTGGAGTCTTGGAAATGAAGCGAATTTGGGTATTCCTGATGCAGAAGGCACTACTGATGGCGCCTATTTCGCCAATAATGGGAATAATGGCCCTGGAAATCTCTTTACACCTATGGTGTCGCTTGCGAAGATGGTCAATCCGGCTCTTACTTTTATGACTTACAATATTGTTGGTGATGGCGGTAAGGCTGATGAAAATGAGATAACGGTCAGTGTCCGCGAGGTAAATACAGAGGATTGGATTGATATTTCCACCAAGACTGTCGCTGAAATTGTCGGCACAGATGAAGGATGGGGCAAAATGCAGGTAAATCTTTCAGATTATGCGGGCAAGGTTGTCGAGTTGCGCATCACAACGACTCCTGTGATTTTTGTCTATACGTTAATAGATAATATAAAGGTCGGTTCTCTTCTCGATCACGATCTTAAAGCTGCCGCTATAGTGGCGCCGGCAAAGGTTAAGACCGGTGCGGATTACAAGGTTGACGTAACTGTCGTCAACAATGGAGCCTGTCAGGCGGATGCTTATTCTGTGCAGCTTTACGCGGATGAGGAACTTGTTGAAACTAAAGATTGTGCGACGCTTGCATCTGGAGCTTCCGCTGTCGTTTCATTCGAACGGAATATGTCTCCTATTGCTGTGGAACCGGTATTTTATTATGCTAAAGTGGTTTATGCTGAGGATGAGAATGAGACTGATAACCAGACTTCATCTCTGACTGTGGCTCCGATTGTATCTTCTCTTCCTGGCGTGACTGATCTCTCGGGAGTTAATGTGGATGGTACCGTCAGACTCAGTTGGAAAGAGCCTCTTCTTGACGGCGGTAGCTCTAATCCTGTGACAGAGGATTTCGAAGATGCCGAGTCATTCGCTGCTGAATATGGTGAATGGACATTCGCTGATCTTGATGGTTCTCCAGTCGGTGGATTCCAGAATATGGAGATTCCCGGAATCACATCTTTCCAGACTACGGGATCATTCTGGGTATGGGATCATGAATTGCTTGGCAATGAGAGCTTCGCTGCTCATTCGGGAGAGAAGTATTTGTTTGCCCTGTTCAACGCTGACGGTAGCGGCAATCCGCCTGTTCAGAACAATGACTGGGCTATTTCTCCGGAACTTCACGGCTCGGCACAGACAATATCTTTCTATGCAAGAAGTTTTTCGAGCGATTATAAAGAATCTGTGGCTGTCTACTATTCGACAGGCAGTGTGGAAGCCTCTGATTTCGTAAAGATTCAGGGAGCCGGCTCCGCAGCTGTACCGGGTGAATGGACATTATATGAAGCATCCCTTCCTGCCGGAGCCAAATATTTTGCAATCGTATGCGAGTCTTATGATGCATTTATGTTGATGGTGGATGATGTGACTTATATTCCTGCTTCCGCCGCAAATCTGGAGCTTATGGGATACTATGTATATCGCGATGGCGTCAAAATAAATGATGCTGTCATCGAAGATACAGAGTTTGTAGACGATAATGTTGTTGCGGATGAGGAATATGCATATGTTGTTACAGCTGTCTATAAGGACAAGGGCGAGTCGGCCGCTTCGAACGAGGTGGTTGTCAGAACTACCGGAATCGCCGGAATAGGATATGGCGACGTATCGGTTCAGGCTGTCGGACAGGATATAGTGATTCTCAATGCCGATGGTCTTAAAGTAAAGGTGACGTCTGTTAACGGAATTGTCTATTATGATGGTTTCGGAGAAAGCAAGACTGTCGTGACTGTAGGTTGCGGTGTTTATGTCGTGACTGCCGGCAAGACCGTGACTAAAGTTATCGTGAGATAGTCGACAAAATTTGAATTTTACAGTTTGTGCCGATAAGGCGGCTGTTATATCTGATTTGAGGGATACCATTTGGTGTCCCTCATTTTTTCGGGTTGTTTTCAATTAAAATACACGAATTTTTGTAAAATTCTTGCTTAAGACACTGATTTTTTGTATCTTTGCATCGCATTTCGAAGCGATTTCGCCTCTCGACGCAGGCTAAACAGTTGATATTTAATTGTTTGGCAGGCGTTATATGTGTGGTGGAATTGTTCCTTAAAGGTGAAGCAACTATAAAATCAAATAATAAACAAACAGACAAAGAATGCCTACAATTCAGCAATTAGTAAGAAAAG
>DAAV01000058.1:0-921 GCA_001701295.1 Bacteroidales bacterium H10 | reverse complement strand
AGGTGGCGCGTGTGCGTCTTACCAACGGCAAGGAGGTCAACAGCTACATTCCCGGCGAGGGTCACAATCTGCAGGAGCACTCTATCGTGATGGTGCGTGGCGGCCGTGTGAAAGATCTTCCCGGTGTCCGTTATCACATTGTCCGCGGTACTCTTGATACGGCAGGTGTGCAGGGCCGTACTCAGCGTCGTTCCAAATATGGTGCGAAGCGTCCTAAAGCAGCCAAGAAATAATTAAAGACTGCATCTTACAAATCAATCAAAATCAACAACGTTTTTGATTTATTGGATGGCTAATGGTTGAGTAAACCCGGCAAGAGAGTCGAGTTGAAGATTGCAAAAGCAGCCGAAATCAAAACATTAAACACAAGTCTACTCAAAAATGAGAAAAGCAAAGCCTAAGAAAAGGGTGATCCTGCCGGATCCCGTTTTCCATGACGTGAAGGTTACAAAATTTGTTAACCACCTCATGTATGATGGTAAGAAAAATACTTCATACACCATCTTTTACACCGCATTGGAGACCGTGAAGGCCAAGATGCCAAATGAGGAGAAATCTGCTCTCGAGATCTGGAAGCAGGCTCTTGAGAATGTTACTCCTCAGGTGGAAGTAAAATCGCGCCGTGTCGGCGGTGCCACTTTCCAGGTGCCTACTGAGATTCGTGCGGACCGCAAGGAATCGATATCAATGAAAAATCTCATCAACTACGCACGCAAACGCGGCGGTAAAACAATGGCTGACAAGCTTGCAGCAGAAATTGTCGATGCCTTTAACGATCAGGGTGGCGCATTCAAGCGTAAAGAGGATATGCACCGCATGGCTGAGGCTAACCGCGCATTTGCACATTTCAGATTTTAAATTGATCAATCAAAATGGCAAAACACGACGATCTTAGACTTACCCGCAATATCGGTATCATGG
>DAAV01000045.1:23301-26223 GCA_001701295.1 Bacteroidales bacterium H10 | reverse complement strand
TCATCTCGCGGAGAAGGTCGTTACCCTCACGCGTACGCTCACCTACACCGGTAAACACCGAGAATCCGTTGTGTCCTTTAGCGATATTGTTGATAAGCTCCTGTATAAGCACTGTCTTGCCGACACCTGCGCCACCGAACAAACCGATCTTACCACCCTTCGAGTAAGGCTCGAGGAAGTCGATCACCTTGATACCGGTGAAGAGAATCTCCTGAGAAATCGCAAGCTCATCAAAAGCGGGAGCCGGCTGATGAATAGGACGTAAATTCTCACGCTTGAGATCACCGAGCATGTCGATGGCGTCGCCAACGACATTCAGAAGGCGACCCTTCACCTGATTGCCGGTCGGTACGGCGATAGGATGCCCGAGGTTACGCACTTTCACACCGCGGCGCACACCATCAGTGCTTTCCATTGCGACACACCTCACAATGTCCTCGCCAATGTGCTGCTCCACTTCGAGGATCAGCTCCTCGCCATTGTCGCGCTCCACCTTAAGAGCCGAATAGATAGGGGGAATATTTTCTTTTCCTCCTTCAAACGAGACGTCGATCACCGGACCAATCACCTGGGTCACCGTACCAAAAATTTCGCTCATAACGTTCAATCATGTTTATCGCGGCACTGCCTGCGTAGCTATGCGACCGCCGATTTATTTTGGAAAGTTGTTTATCTTTAAAAAATCAGTGTTACCTGACATTATATTAATTTCAGAAATGCCATCCGAAAGCCACGCACACTGTCATGAGCAGCAGGTTGGCCAATGAGAAAGGCATGAGATATTTCCACTCGAAAGCGAGCATCTGGTCTATACGCACACGCGGGAAAGTCCACTTGAACCAGATGATGACAAACGAGATAAAGAAGGCCTTGAGCAGGAACCATACGGGAGAGGGAATCCAGTTCATCACCATATTGAAACCATCCCAACCGGGAACGTGCAGAGGCATCCATCCGCCAAGGAACATCAGCGACGCGATACCCGAAACGATAAAGAGGTTAAGATACTCGGCAAGATAGAAAAATCCGAAATGAATACCCGAATACTCGGTGTGATAACCGGCGGTGAGCTCATGCTCCGCCTCCGGAAGGTCAAAAGGTCCGCGGTTGGTCTCTGCGGTGGCCGCTATCACATAGATTATGAAGGCGATCAGCGCCGGAAGATGGCCCTTGAAAATAAACCAGCCGTTTTCCTGAGCAAGCACGAGTTGCGAGATGTCCATCGTCCCCGCCATTATTATTATTGTCATGATGGCGAGTCCGAGCGAGATCTCATAACTTACCATCTGCGCGCCGCTTCGCATAGCACCGATGAGGGTATACTTGTTGTTGGAAGACCAACCGGCAAGCAGGATACCAAGCACACCGACAGAAGATACGGCGAGGACAAAAAATATACCTATATTCCAGTCGATTATCTGCAGGCCGTTACCCCACGGAAGACAAGCGAGCATGACAACCGAAGAAGTTATGACCAGATAAGGCGCGAGTTTGAAAAGGAAGCGGTCTGTGCCTTTAAGGCAGATAAGCTCCTTGATGAGAATCTTGAACATGTCGGCGAATACCTGGAGCAAACCCCACTTACCGACACGCATAGGCCCGAGACGACACTGGAACCATGCACAGAGCTTACGCTCATAGAGAATATAGAAAAGTGCCAATACGGTATAGACGCCCAGAATAAGCACGGCTATGATCACGCATTCTATCAGAACGGCCAGCCAGTCGGCCATTCCTGTTCCGAGAAGCAAGTCGTTGAAAGCCGACGTCCATTTTCCGAAATCAAACATGTTATCTTATTGCTTTGGATTATACTTCTGTTCTGTAATTATTAAAACTTCCGATCACCACGATCAACGGTCGATATCGGGGATCACGAAGTCAAGAGCCGCACCGATAGTAATCAGGTCGGCGATCATGTAGCCCGAGCATGTCAGATCCATCACACCGACGAGATTGAAACAGGGACTCTGGAAGTGCACACGGAACGGATTCTTCTCACCCGTCGACTCGATATACACCCCGAACGTGCCACGGCTTGCCTCGACCTGCTGATACCATCTTCCGGCAGGGAGCTTGATGATCTTAGGCACCTGGGCACGGATATCACCTTCCGGGATATTGTCCACAAGCTGTTCGAGAATGCGGCAGCTCTGCTCGATCTCTTTCATACGCACCATGTAGCGGGAATATGAATCGCATCCGTCAAGAAGCACCTCGTCAAATTCTACCTCGTCATAGACGGCATATGGATGTTTCTTTCTGCAGTCGCAGCTCCAGTTCGAACCGCGTCCGCTCGGACCTGTGATAGCATAATTGACAGCATCCTCTTTCGAAAGATGACCGACACCGACAAGACGGTTCTTGGCGATCACATTTCCCGAGAATACCGTATGATATTCCTTGAGACGCTCAGGCATGATACGTATGAGTTCCTTGACATCTTTCTGGAAATCGGGATGAAGATCAGCTATCACACCGCCGATCACATTATAGTTCATCGACATGCGTGCTCCGCAGGTCTTCTCGAAAATGTCAAGAACCATCTCGCGCTCGCGGAATCCATAGAAGAATGCCGTGGTGGCACCAAGGTCCATAGCCGTACATCCGAACGAAAGGAGATGCGACGAGATACGCATCAGCTCATCCATCATTGTACGAATGACCTGCGCCCTTCTCGGCACTTCGATACCGAGGGCTTTCTCTATACACATACATAGACAATGACGGTTCTGATGAGCCGACATGTAGTCCATACGGTCTGTGAAATGTAGTATCTGCGGATAAGTAAGACCTTCCGAAAGTTTTTCTATACCACGATGGATATATCCGGAAACGACATCCACTTTCTTTACGGTCTCACCGTCGAGAGACGCGCGGAAACGCATGACTCCGTGTGTGGAGGGATGCTGCGGGCCTATG
>DAAV01000045.1:19817-23273 GCA_001701295.1 Bacteroidales bacterium H10 | reverse complement strand
GAGAGTAAACGTGCGTGTATCGTCTTCGTTGACCTCGTCATCCATACGGATAGGGTTCAGATCCGGGTTTGCGTCATAATCCTTGCGAAGGGGATGTCCCACCCAGTCATTGCGCAGGAAGAAACGGCGCATGTCGGGATGTCCGATAAACTTGATACCGAACATGTCATAAGCCTCGCGTTCCTGGAAGTTAGCGACTTTCCAAAGCGACACGACCGAATGTATATAAGGATTCTCGCGCGACTCCGTCACAACCTTTACCGAGATCACTTCCCAGTTCCGCGATGTCGAGGTCAGGTAATAGACTACGCCCATGGTTTCTTTCCAGTCCATGCCGACCAATGCCGAAAGGACATCGAAACCAAGATCGTTCTTAAGCGCTCCGGCTACATCAAGCCAATCTTTCTCGGCCACATTTACAAGAAGGGTATCGCCCTCTTCAAAAGTCGCCGCAGGATATATCTTAAGGATTTTTTCTTTTAAATCACTCATTTCTTTCAGTATAGTTCGATGATGTTATCCAATCTGGCCTTTCTCTTCGGGATGCTCGGCAAAGAACTCCTCGATTTTCTCCTTCCGGTTGACACCGCCGAAGAATTTCTGAACCTTGATCTTACGCTGCAGCTGCATCAGACCATAAAACATGGCCTCGGGACGCGGAGGACATCCGGGAATGAATACATCCACAGGAAGGATACGGTCCACTCCCGGTACTACACAATATGAATTCTTGAAAGGACCGCCCGACACCGCGCAACCGCCGCATGCAATCACATATTTCGGTTCTGCAAGCTGTTCATAAAGACGGCGGAGCACAGGAGCCATACGATGCACGATGGTTCCCTGCACCATTATGTAATCTGCCTGACGGGGAGAATTACGCGCCACCTCGAATCCGAAACGCGCCATATCATAGCGGGCCGCGCCGAGACTCATGAACTCGATCGCACAGCAACTCGTACCGAAACAAAGCGGCCAGAGAGAATTTGAGACTCCCCAATTGATAAGTTCGTCAAATTTGCCAACCATCACATTGGCGCCCGTAGCATTGAGTTCTTCAACAAGCTTGTCAATATAGTCATTGTTCTTGAAGTCCTCGCGGGTCATGCTCTTTATATGGTCTATTCCCATTTAAGCGCTCCTTTCCGCCAGGCATAAGCCAGGCCCATTATTAGGACAAACATAAAAATACCGATGCAGAGGATGCCCTGAGGTCCGAGACTGCGCATCACTGTAGCCCACGGGTAAAGAAAGACAACCTCTACATCGAAAAGAAGGAAGAGGATTGCAAAAATATAATAGCCGGCCTTGAACTGGATCATCGACTCGCCTCGGGTCGGGATACCGCATTCATATGGCTCGGCTTTCTTTACCGAATAAGACTTCGGGGAAATCAATTTTGCAATAAGCAGCGCCGCAAACACCAGCCCTATACCTGTCAAGGCGGCCGTGATTGACAATACGCCATTGCCTATTTCGCACAATAGATTCATATCGTGTTAATATTAAATTAGTTAGCTTAGTTCAACCAAATAAAGGCACTCGATGCGCCATCACTTATCCACAAAATTAGGGAATTTTTGTTTAATCAACAAATAAAAGCAGTGTTATTTTTGGACTGCAAGCAAAAGAGTGCGGATTTTGCATACACAGACCCCTCATCGTGGAAAAATGACAGGTGCGAATCCGATCATACCGGATCCGCACCTTAAAAGTTTATACACGTGACAAGGCAACACGATAAAACATGAGTTTTTTATTTCCCGGACGATGGTTTCACAACGGAATTTCCGGTAAACGTACCCTTGTAAACATCAGCGACCTCATAATTGATCATAGCTGTCGACATGTCACCAATGGCAGTGAGTGCAAAAGAATTAAATTTAAATTTAGGCGTTTCCTGCAAAGTCCCGGCCTCGACCATATAAGGGATGATATCCGAGCCTTTGACAGTATAACCTTTATCACTGAACGCAAGGTCGAGATTTTTAAGCACGACAGTGATTTCAGGTGCCTTCGGAGCGAACTTGGCATTGTAGAAAATAACATCGGCCTTGTCGGTCAGAGCATTATCTTTGAGCTGCATAACGACACGATAAGCTATATTACTGTTTGAATAAGCCTCCGTCATGCCTGGATAAGAAGTTACCGTCGAACCCCTGAATGTCATATCGGGCCAGAATGTACGGATGTTCCAGTCATTGTTGAGTTCATACTGCATCAAGACATAATGTAGCGAATTACCGGGAATAAAAAGCTTATAACCCGGAACAGACACATTTGGCGGGAAATATACGGCCTGTGTGAGCGATCCGCTGAGATTCGAGATTTTCGCACCGCTTTCTCCCGGATTCTTATCTCCGAATATAATTACTTCCCGGCCCGAATCATCAACAGAAACCATAGCGGAAGCAATAGGCATGCTTATTGTAGAAAAAGATGTATTGCCACCGCCAGGCATAGTCATATTGTCAACTCCAAGCTGAATTGTAGCTTCCGGGAAAGTAGTTACAAATTTGTACAAAGCCAATCCGGTGTAGACATCCCCATCGCCCGAGGCAGGCACAAACAGATTGTATGCGTTTATCGGAGTAGTGGTGGTAGATCTGTTTTCAGAATCACCGGAACATGATGTGATTGCAAGAGACGAGGCAGCGACCACACCGATCAATAAAAGTTTATTCATTTTAAAATCAGTTTCTAATTATTAGTCTAAATTGAAACGCTAAAGCCTATGCATTATTGTAGGGCGCCAAAATGATTCAGAAAAAAAATAAAACAAGCCAAGGGAGGTGCTTATGTTAAAATCCATACGCACAGCCGGACAACTGTCCTACATATTTATACGTAAAGTCGCGCCGCACTGTATAGGACGCCCGGACTGCAGGAACTCGTTTCCCATCGACATAAAATAGAAAGTATGGTAATTTCTGTCGGTCAGGTTTTTCCCCCATATCTGGAAACTCCATTGGCGACCTCCTAATGTTACGGAAGCTCCGAGCAACGAATAGAAATCCTGAGAGAGGGTATTGGCCTCATTCCAATATATCTTTCCGGTTGCCCGCATGTCAACTGCCACCGAAACGGAGTCGACAAACCTATTACCGGTCTTGAAAACATATTGAGCCTGCATGAACAGGGTATTTCTCGGGGCATACGGTATGTATTTGCCGGAAAAATTGTCTATGCCGTTATAAAATTCCTTGAATCTGGCATCGGTGTAACCATAACTGGCAGTAAGGTCGAGAGTCGACACAGGATTCCAGCTCAGCGCCACCTCGCCTCCCAGACTTCTTGTCTTTCCGGCATTTGTCATAATGCGACCAGTCGTCGTGCCCGACGGAAACATTGTGAGCTGCTGATCGTGACAATCTATATAAAACAATGACAGATCAAGAGAGAGCCTTCTCTCAGGAAATGTGAAATGGGCGCCGACCTCATAATTCCATGAATATT
>DAAV01000045.1:0-19776 GCA_001701295.1 Bacteroidales bacterium H10 | reverse complement strand
CACATCCGAAAACATCTGAGTGTTGAATCCTCCTGCCTTGTAGCCTTTCGAAACATCGGCATATATGTTATTCTCCCCTTCCAGAGGCAATTTGTAAAGGACACTCACGCGCGGAAGCCAGTTGAAATAGTTTCTGCGCAGTCTGTCTCTGTCATCGATATCGACTGCCACGTCACGATGATGGACAAGAGAACCGTCCGGCATCAGCCTTCTCACTTCATACCCCGTGTGGCAACTGCTGTGATAGGACAATTCAGATTGTTCCCAGTCAAATCTTATGCCGGCCGTCAGTTTCCACGACCCGAGATCGAATACCGATTCATGATATAAGGCGGCTCCGCCGGTAGGAATTATAAAATCGCTGTCGAGCGTGAACATGCGTGAATTCCAACTTATCGGATAATCAGGATTGGCTTCATTGCGATGCTGCTCGATAAGGGACGCTATACCTGTATCCTTAAAAGTCACGGGGGCTTTCATATCCGTATGTTTGAAAAAACCGAAAACACCGGTCACCCATTCGTAACGGCCATCCAGTTCCTTTCCCCTGAAGACAAGATCTTCCGTAATTCCGAATTCTTTCTGTTTTTGCGTCAGAGTGAAATAAGGCAAAGGCAAAAAATCCTGATCGAGTGTCATGTTGTCATCCAGATACTGCACGCTTGTAATGGAAGAAAGCGAGAAACGTGAAGCGCGCCAATTGACCGTCAAGCCGTCATTGAACATGAACCTGCGGTAGAAACATGTATCATTATAATTAATCTCTCCTGTCCCGACATATTCATAAGGATAGCCCCCCTGTCTTAGAACGGAGGCGGACGCCGCGTTGCGCAAAGTGACACTTTCCGATATCCTGCGGTCGAATTTCCACCGCAAGGATCCGCTACGCTCCTTGTCAAGGAGACTTCCGGTATAGCGGTTTCGAAAAAAGCCTCCAAGACAGGAGAAAGAGCCGATAACCGCCGTAGCCGTTTTTTCGTCAAATTTATGATACCATCCGAGAGAGGCTTTCCAGTCATTTCCCATAGCACCCTGCGCCATGACACGCCATCCCTGAAATCTGACGGGAGACAATGTGGTTATATTTATAAGGCCACCGATCGTATTGCGGCCATACAGCGTGGACTGCGGGCCGCGCAACATCTCGACCGAAGCTATATCGGCAAGATCAAAGTCATATGCGTTCTTATTGAGATAAGGCACATTGTCGACATTCAGTCCCACCGCAGGCTGATCCATGCGTGCCCCGATACCGCGCACATACATCGTGGACGTGATGCGCGAACCATAATCAGGCACATAAAAGTTAGGCACGACATCCGATATGCTCTTGACCGCCACGGCATTGAGTTCTTCAAGTTCCGCACGGCCTATGACAGTGGCAGCCATGGCATCGTCGCGCAGTCTCTCCTGCTGTTTGAGGGCCACCACGTTCAGTTCGCCGAGAGCCCTTACGGAATCGGTATATTCCGTTTCCGCAGGCGATGCGACACATTTGTCATGTGCCACGATTAAAGTGCATATTATAAGGAAAGTCGTAATTGCTGTTTTCACATTGCAAATTTACTCTTAATTTCCAGATCATCCAAATATTCACTAATTTTGTAGTCTTAAAGCTTCGATATGGATAAATTCATAATCCACACCCTGGGCTGCGGATCAGCCAAACCGACAATAAAGCACCAACCGTCATGCACTGTCATCGATTACCGCGACAATCTTTTCATGGTCGACTGCGGCGAGGGCGCGCAACGTGCATTCCAGCAGGCAAGACTTAAGTTCTCACGTCTCGGACACATCTTTCTGACGCATCTTCACGGCGATCACGTTCTCGGTCTGCCCGGTCTTCTGTCAACCCTCGCTCTCGGAAGTACCGGTGGAAAAATCACAGTCCATACTTTCGCCGACGGAGAAAAAATATTGCGTCAGATTCTCGACTTTTTCGCAAAAGATCTATCTTTCGATCTCGAATTCAACATCATAAAGCCGGAGGATGCGGTAATTCTCGAGACTTCGTCGCTCACTGTCCGTACGGTCAGGCTGCATCATCGTGTGCCGACGGTGGGATACATTTTCGAGGAGAAACCGAAATTGCGGCACATACGCCGGGAAATGATCGATTTCCATTGTGTTCCTGTCGCGAAGATACACGACATCAAAGAGGGGGCCGACTTCGTCAAACCTGACGGCACAGTGATTCCGAATGCCATGCTGACCTCCGAAGCCGACAGATCTCTGAGCTACGCGCACATCAGCGACACCATATATATGCCTGAACTTGCAAAGAAGATCGGACCTGTCGATCTGCTTTTCCATGAAACCACTTATCTCGATGAGCATAAAGCCGAAGCGAAAGCCCGGTTTCACAGCACCGCCCGTCAGGCGGCCATGATCGCCAGAGAAGCGGGAGCCAAAACTTTGCTGACCGGCCATTATTCCTCACGCTATAAGGACGAATCACGTTTCGTCACCGAAGCCGCCGAGATATTTCCCTGTGTCCTCCTAAACCACGAAGGACTTAAGCTTGATATCCGAAGNNTATTTTTTTAACGTCAAGATCCCGTCTGCAGATAAGCAAACGGGATCTTTAAACTCAGAATAGGATATCAATTATCTCACGATTATTTTCGATGTAACTGCAGCAGCTTTTACGAGATACACTCCTGGTTGCACATTTCTGCCATCAGAGAGTATGCCTTGCACTGTAAAAATATTAGCGCCCTGGGGAACGATAATATTTCTTCCCTCCACTTTTATTGAACCAACATTATCTATGACAGTATCCACACCTGCCAGTGACTCAACTTTAAATGCCGGAGAAAGCGTTTGTCTCTGATAATTGCCGGCAGCGTCCGTCAATGATATCCGAAGATCAAACCAGCCGTTAGAGCTTCCTCTATCCACTCCACACAGAGAACCACGATAGAAATGTCCGTACCCAGGCATAAAATAAAGTTCGGGTATCTCTCTCACATCCAAAGGCATGAAGTCATCGGTACCGTAAGGGGCGTATTCCACCTTCACTTCCGCCTCTTCCTCGGTATACCAATAGTAGTTCTCGTCATTAAAATGTTCGATAAAATCACCCCCCGCGAATTCGATCACACCGTCGGAGGGATTTGCAAAACGGTCATTGACATATCCTTCGGCATCCCTAAAATGCAACATCTGGAGTGTGGGTGTCCAAACGTCATCGCTATTTTTGTCATATCCGAATTCAGTGACATTCTTACCTGGAATGCCGTCTACGGTGATATTATTATCCGTGAATACTACATCGACTTTTCCGGCCGAGACCTCCGAATAGACGTCAAACATATAGTCAACCATACCGTTCCAGGAGCCATCATATAATTTTTCCGCACCGATTGACAAGGATGCGGCAAGCGTCTCCATATCGATAACCCGGGACTCACCGTAACGTCCCTTTATAGCCGGAAACGCAATGGGAAGTCTTGCTTCCGGCACACCGTAATCAATTGTCAGCACAGACATGACAGGTACATTATTACCAAGTTTTTGCTTTCTCAATCCGGCTTCATATGAAAAAACAGGATGAATGTTTGTTCTCGGCAAAATTCCCGGCCATTTGTAGTACCCGCCTTCGGGAGCACGGAAAATATAGTGGTACATAAAATCATCCCACGTTGAACCCATATAACATCCCGCACCATCATAATTGAATATTTCCGGAGATTTGATTCCGGACATCTTCCATAATGTTAAACCGAAAGGTCCAGATTCCTCAACCGCCATATCATAAGAGGTCTGCGTCACATATGTAAGTGTGACGTTTTTATTTTCATAAAAGAATGGCTCAGTGCGAATATATATGTCCTTTTTATCACCCTCCGAAACACTATATTTAAACGTAAATCCCGGAAAACCAAGCACCTCTTCATTTATTGCATAAGATTGTGATACATCGCTCTTGAAATCATTTTGATAGAAATAAGGAGAGTGCTCAAGTTCTTCCGCCACAAGATAATAATCTTTATTATCGACTTCTACATTATTTTCACATCCATTTAACGACACAGAGGCCATAGAAGAATATATTTCCCCTTTTTCATTTTCCATAATGATATGGTTTGTAATCCACATATCTGAAGGAATATCATCATTACACCAAAACTTCATTTCCTCCGCCGGCTCGAATTTATCCAGAATGTCACCGTCAGAAGCAGCATTGAAAGAACTGCAATGAGCTACCTCAAAGCCAGATTCAGGATGTATTATATGTATAATACTGTTTGTCATTCCTACATTTGCGGCGCCCCAGTCACGAGTAGGATTTCCTGTCACATCATCATATTTTATTCCGGGCCACCGAGGTACATCTCCATTGGGAAGAGTATGATGGAAACTTACGGCATTTCTCGCGTCAGAACGGTCATATACATATTCCTTATCCCCGTCAACATAAACCTGTTCTTTTGCCACCAGACAATGCCGGGTATGATTGACACCGGGTTCCAGTTCTGTCCAATAGACAAATATGTCATAGACCGCTGACGGCACGGAAAGCGTGACCGTTTTGGCATCTTCAGTCCAATTTTCTGAAGATATAATTTCTCCTGTCAGATATAAAGCTCCCGACTTAAAAAATCTAATGGTCGGGCGCATATTCGGATCAATAATCCCGGTAAAATTCATTGTGACAGTATTTCTCTGCTCTCCAACTCTGACATGACCTTTGACTGAGGTGTTTTCCATCGATTGCGGTGCGATGACA
Source organism: Bacteroidales bacterium H10 (assembly GCA_001701295.1). GTDB lineage: Bacteria > Bacteroidota > Bacteroidia > Bacteroidales > Muribaculaceae > Lepagella. Next base: position 15,041 of record DAAV01000045.1, on the reverse strand, counting down.
CGATTTTTCAGATTATTCATGCCATCCTCTATGATATGGCTTTCCTGAATGATGAATTCAGGGTAATAGTGTGATCTAACCGAAGCCATGTTAATTTCCGGATAAACCGCCACCGCGCTCAGGCTGCACGCTGTTCCAATAAGCGATACAAGCATCTTTTGTATACCTTTCATAATGTCATAATTTTAGATTCTCCCTGGAAGCCGGGGATGATAAAACATGTTTGGCAGACACTTCCAGACCTTCCGGCCGTCTACTGATACAAAATTAGACGCAGAGGCCGCATATTTCAACAGATTCCGTACTACTATTATTCTTATACGTATATTAACATCTACGACAAACACACTTACATTTATTACATACATCTGATATTCAGCTATATCGATCTAAAAATTTCATCATAATCAAATGCACTGTGAAGTATCGGCGGATTGCCCGTACATCAAAACTAAAATTCGTTTTAGAAGCGTTATAGAAATGTTTTGGCGATCATCAAAGCAAAAAAACAATAACCGCCATATTGATTTTTCACATAATCTAAGGTCATCAATAAATATATGAATTCGCACGGCCATATAGATTCATCTTCTAAGATAAGACGTCTGATCGTACTGTTTGCTGTCCATATGTTCATGACAGCATATAATGTCATATACATACGCGCTGACAATAGGCGCGGAGCCGATTATTTGCGCTCGACATATTGGGAAGATGTCGTTTCCGACACCTCTCTGCCTTATTATTCACGTATTTCCGGAATCGACAGTCTTCTGAAGCATGGAAATCCCGACTCCCCCGGGCTTATGAAACAAAAAGCGAGACTGCTGTCAGACGTACTGATGTACTCACGGAGTGCGGAAACATATGAAAATCTATGGAACGTGTCATCCGCTCTGCCGATTGACCAAAAGCTCGAAATCCTGCGGGAATGGATTATAGCGCTCGGCATGGCCGGGAATATGTCAAAGGCGGCCAAGAAAAGCATCGAACTTCTTAAATTGGAGAAACCTGACTCTCTCAAAATTCTTGAAACAGACGCCTATGTATCGCTTGCGTTCTCAAAAATGGAACTCGGTATGACCGACAAGGCCGGACAGGAACTCATACATGCCCGTAATACGTTTGAAAAATATAAAAGATATGCGTCTCCGGCCAACCGCCGGATCATGGAAATCACCCTCATACGTGCGGAGGTCACATTACTCACCCTCCAGGGTAAACACAAAAAGGCTTTGGAATCCATTAAAAGGGCTTTCGAACTGGCCGATGACGAACTGACAGAAACAAACCTTAACGGCTATCTCGCCGACATATACCTCGGAGCCGGCGACTACGAGGCGGCAGAAAGATACTACCGCAAAATACTTGAAACCGATTTTTCCTATCATAACAGAGCCGTAGCTGTCTCAAACTACATGGATCTTCTGATTTCAGAGAAACGATACCAGGAAGCATTGGATGTATTGGAAAAGAATATCACCCGCATACCATTCCGTGTAGAGGACATTACAACAAGCAATCTGATCGCAAATAAATCCGAGGCTCTCGCCGGCACAGGGAATTTCAAGGCGGCCTATCTGCTGATGCATAAATCCAAAGTTATGAGAGATTCCATAAATACCGCATTTCTTGCCGGCGACCACCTTGCCATATACGAGCTTGAACAGGAAGCCTCTCAGAAAGATCAGGCTCTGAAACAGGCCGGCAGACTACGCGTATGGCTCTGGATTGTAATAACAGTGCTGTTTATAGCATTGCTCTGTTCCACATGGTTAGCCATGAAATGGCATAATGAAAAAGAAATCAATAAATCAAATGTCCATATACTCGCTACGGCGGATATGGACCATAGGAAAAAGATAAATGTCAAGGATGACAAAATCAATACCCAGAGCAGAGAACTTACTGTACACGCTCTCAAGATCGCTCAATTAAATGAACTCACAAACGCCATAATTTCCATGATCGATGATAAATCCGAATCGGCGGCCTCACGGCTGAAGAATATAAAAGACAGAATACGCCAATATGAACTGCAGGACAACATGTGGGACGTATTCAAGACATATTTCGAACAGACTCATCCCGATTTCTTCAAGACACTCTATATATTACATCCTGATCTTTCACCTAATGAAGTACGGATGTGCGCATACATCAGGCTCAATCTGACCACAAAAGAAATAGCTGCTCTTACCAACCGCTCATCACGCACTGTGGAGACCGTGAAATACAGGCTGCATAAGAAACTCGGACTTGACGATGAATCGACAATCGCATACCTCAATCGAATAAAAAATACATAACTTCCGTTAAAACCAAACGTAATATTGTGAAAAAGAATTAAAAGTTGTAACTTTGTGTTTTAAGGATGATGAAGGCTTCAAAACTTCAGAATCCGCATCCACAACAAGCTGAAACATTATTAAAAACTATAACAACTTTTAATTCCAGACCTTATGAAGAGACTTATTCTCTCGGGCGCGACACTGATCGCCGCCTCCGCCTTCTCGCTTAGCGCATGGGCGGACGTGGTATGCCGCGGCCAAGTGGTCGACGAACAGGGAGAGCCCCTGATCGGAGCCATCGTCACTGTGCCGGGAACAAAAATCGGCACGAACACCGATATCGACGGTTATTTCAAACTGAGTGTTCCCGACCATGTCAAAAATCTAAAGATCACCTATGTCGGCTATAAAGCCATTGATCTTTCACCTCGCGGCCAGATGGGAGAAATCCGTATGGACCCTGACACAAAAATGCTTCAGGACGTAGTCGTCACACAGTCTGTGGCACGTACACGCCAGACTCCTGTGGCGCTCTCCCAGATTTCCGCACCTGAAATAGAGGCAAAACTCGGAAATCAGGAATTTCCCGAAGTTCTCAAGACCACTCCGGGCGTATGGGCCACCCCCGACGGCGGAGGATTCGGCGACGCCAAGATCAACATGCGCGGATTCAAGTCAGAAAATGTGGCCGTGCTTATCAACGGTCTCCCCATCAACGACATGGAATGGGGCGGCGTCTATTGGAGCAACTGGGCAGGACTCAGCGATGTGACAAGCAACATGCAGACACAGCGCGGACTCGGAGCGGCGATCATATCGTCACCCTCTATCGGCGGAACTATCAACATCACCACCCGCTCGACCGATGCTAAGCGCGGCGGATCGGCATGGTACGGCATGGGCAACGACATGATGAACAATTTCGGGTTCATGCTCTCGACCGGCCTCATGAAGAACGGATGGGCGATCACCGTGCTCGGCTCGCGCAAGTGGGGCGACGGATATATCCAGGGTACAAACTTCAATTCATACAATTATTTCGTAAACGTATCCAAACGGATCGGCGACAACCACCAGCTGTCGTTCACGGCGTTCGGCGCACCCCAGACCCACTACAAGCGCAGCAGTCAGGACGGTCTTTCGATCGAAGGCTGGCAGGAAGCGCGCGAGTTCATGGGAGACGAAAGCCCCTACCGCTACAATCCGACTTTCGGTTACGGCATGCATGGCGAGCGCAAGAGCTCAAGCTATAACTATTACCACAAACCTCAGCTGTCATTAGGCCATATCTGGCAGATCGACTACAAATCATCTCTGTCGACCACAATCTACGGTTCATTTGCCACAGGCGGAGGATACAGCGGCCAGGGCCACGGCACATACGAAGGCAACTCCATCAGCTATTCCAGCTGGTACGGTGCGAGCCAGGGCAAGCTCAACACGCTGTTCCGCTGTCCGGACGGCACATTCGACTATGCCGCAATCCAGCGCATGAACATGGCTTCTGAAGCAGGTTCGAACATGGTGATGACCACATCAAACAATGACCATCAGTGGTACGGACTCGTCTCGACCTATAAAAACGAATTCATACCCAAGAAACTGACATTCACCGGCGGTATCGACGTCCGTTATTATATCGGCCACCATTACAACAAGATAGTGGATCTCTACGAGGGCGAGTATTACATGAACTACGAGACCCGCAAGGATGTGAAGCCATACAACAACGCCGCCGCTCTCGATCCGGACTGGAAATTCGAGAAACTCGGTGTGGGCGATATCGTATACCGCAATTACAAAGGATACGTCGCACAGGAAGGCGCATACGCACAGGCCGAATACTCCGCACTCGACAACAGACTGACAGCGATCCTCGCCGGCGCGCTCAACGTGACCAGCTACTGGCGCCGCGACATGTTCTTCTACGACAAGGAGCATGAGCGTTCAGACACAAAGAGTTTCCTCGGCGGAACAATCAAGGGTGGCGTCAACTACAACATCAACCGCCACAACAACGTCTATGTGAACGGCGGCTACATTTCGCGCGCGCCTTTCTTCAGCTATGGCGTCTTCCTCAGCTCGGCGTCGAGCAACCTTATAAACCCCGAGGCCAAGAACTCAAAGATCGGATCGGTTGAACTCGGCTATGGCTACCACTCTCCCAAGTTCTCGGCCAACGTCAACCTCTATTATACCAAATGGCTTGACAAGAGCGACAAGACCACGACCCGTTCGGGCGAAATCCGTCAGGGTCCTCTCGCGGGGCAGTATTACTACATAAGCCTTTCTGGCGTCAACGCACAGCATATGGGTGCGGAAGTCAACGCCAAGTATATTCCTTGCGAATGGGTGGAGTTCGACGGTATGTTCTCTATCGGTGACTGGACATGGGATTCGAACCCGACAGGTTATTTCTACACCAACGACGGCCAGCCACTCGCCGACCTCAAGGGCACTATAGCCAGCGGCATACTCGCCCCCGACCACAAGCGCGCCACACTCAACCAGAAAGGACGCAAGATCGGCGGTTCGGCACAGACCACGGCATTCCTCGGTGTGACTTTCCATCCCTTCAAAGGATTCCGCATCGGCGCTGACTGGACATGCTCGGCACGCAACTACTCCGACTATGAGGTCTCATCATCGGCCTATGAAGGCAAGGACATCATCGATGTGGCCGATCCCTGGAAGATTCCTTTCGGAAACGAGCTCGATCTCAACATAAGCTACCGTTTCAAGATCGGAGGCGTCAACGCCACAATCTACGGCAACGTCAACAACCTCTTCAACAACTATTACGTGAAAGACGCCTATACCCTCTCCGACACAAGAGGCGCGTGGGACAACGCGTTCCGCGTGTTCTACTCATACGGCCGTTCATTCTCTGTAAAACTCAAAATCAACTTCTAAAATGAAACACAACATAAAAAGCCTGCTTATCGCAGGCGGAGCCATGCTCGCTATGGCATCATGCTCCGAAAACAGCTGGAACGACCTCTATCTGGACGGTTTCGAGGGTGGCTACACTCCGACCGATGTCCGGACTGTGGAATACACGCTTACGGCTGCCGACTACACCCGCATCTCCGAAAACCGTTTCAACAAGGCTCTCGCCGCGAAACAGGATGTTTCGGACGCCCTTGCCGCAGTGAAGACTCAGAATTATCTCAACGCGTCGATTCCGGCTGAGGAATATATTCCCAATCTCCTTAAAGACTCGCTATTCACTTATTTCGCTCTTTCAGACGGTTCGGCCATAAACCTGACATACCGCGAGGCCGGAGAGCTTCCGGAAACCATGCTGAAAATCAATTCGGCCAAAGAATACATAATAAGTGACGAGGATTACCAGACAATCTACGGGAGCGCGGATGACTACGCCAGCTCCTTCTCCCCCTCGCATCCCGCCTCATCGGGTATACCGAAAGTACTTGCCGACGCATTCGACGATGCTGAAGAAGGAGACTACGTGATCGTGAACTACAACAATTCGGACACCGATCCGGTATTCGGAGATGTTCCCACTCCCCCCGTTCCGGAATTCACCATGAGCAGTGTCCTGACCCCGGATCTCGCCGCAGGCGATGACGTGACAGTCAACGGAGTCGTGACCGCCGTGTGCAACGCGGGCATAATCCTGACCGACAACGCCGGATCGATACTTGTATATGCAAACGGGTTCCCGGCCGCCGACTACAATGTTGGCGACCAGGTGATAGCCACAGGCACGCTCTCAAGCTACAAGAACTGTCTGCAGCTCCCCTACGACGACAATCTGCAGAAAGGCGGCAAACAGGCCTATACCTATCCCGCGCCCAAGGACCTGACTCCCGACTGGCTTCTTGCCGCCGGCACAAACAGCACCCCGGTGCTTGCGGTCTACGGCTCCATGACCGGCAAAGTGACAATCGACGGCAATTACTATAACGTTTACTTCGGTGACCGCGACGATGTGCGCGGATCTATCTACAACGCCACAGATGCCATCAAGGCCGGCCTCGAAGACGGCAAGACCTATACTCTCTACGGATATTTCACACAGACCTCCAATTCAGGCACTTACACCAACTGCAACTTCGTAGTGACCGAAATAGCCTCGCCCGCATCGGCCAAAGGCCGCAAGGCTCCGAGACGCATCGTCTCCATACCTTCAGAAAACCTGAACGCCGCCTATGTGTTCAACGGATCGAAGTGGGAGACCGCCGGTTCGGACGTTGTGGTCGTAAACCCCGCCGACTATGCGGCAATGGGTCTTACCTACGGAAACTTCTCCGGCACTCAGGCTCAGGAATATCTGCCTCTGTTCCTCAAACAGAAATACCCCTACGCACAGGCTGAGACATCCAAATTCGTGGCATATAAATATTACAGCGGCGGAACTACAGTCTATGCCTGCTCGGAGTTCACTTTCGACGGTTCGAAATGGGAAGATTCCATCACACGCGACGGTGTGCGCACAGTCACCAACCAGTTTGTGCGCCGCGACGGCGAGTGGAAACTTGATCCCTCGATCGAGCTCATTCTCCCCGCAGGAAAGAACCAGCCTCTCAGCTCATGGTTCTTCCAGGCGTGTGTCGACTGGGTGAAAGACAATGTGCCTGACGGAGCATCGTTCGTGACAAGCTACGGCAACAATGACTACTACACCGGAGCATCCGCATATCAGGGCAACATTGACCTGCGGCCCGGATCGGCACGCAACCAGAGCTCTACCTACGACGACATGACCGACGATGAGATCGTAGCCCTCATGAAAGAACGATTCGAAAAAGAGGTATGCCCCGGCGTGCTCGGCGTTCTGTATCCGAATCTGGCGCCTGTAGGCGACTTCGAGCCGACAGTGACAATCCACTTCTACAGCTACAACGGTTCGTCGACAACACCCGGCACCATCGTATGCAAGGCAATCGCGAAAGGTAAATTCGAATTTGTGTCCTGCAACTGGGGTACAACGGCCGAATAAGAGAATCCCCCTCAACAAAATATCCCCGCCACTGATGAAAGTGACGGGGATATATTTTTGTCGGGCAGTCAGCCTTCTATCTGACAGGAATGAGAGAACCGGCCGAGTGAGCCGTGATCTCGGGAGCATATTGCGACTGGGCGTTTGCCACTCCGAGGGAATAATCACCCGCGCGGTCGGCATTGCAGTCATAAGTGATCACATGTGTGCCTTTGGCAAGGAACGGAATGAAGAGATTGGTAGCCTGATCACGGACTTCACGATAGAACCATACGCCGTCGCTCTGTGTGTATCCCGATAGCTGATCGACAGGCTCGAGACATGCCGCACGCGGATCAGTCACGGCCACATACTCTATATCACGGTCACACGTGACGGTCAGAGTGACACGCACACGGTCGCCGACTTCCATATTTCCGGCCGAAGCGATAGAACCGTCGGCACCCGGCGTCACGACATAGACCTCTTTGGCAATCGAAAGCTGAGGAACGGAAACCTCTTTCACATCAAGAATCGGAGCGACATACTGCGAGAGAACTCCACCCCACGCCGGACCGGAAGCCGAACGGCTTATAGACAACTTCTTTCCGGAGGCCGCAGAAGCGTCAAGATCTATCACAAACGAACCTGTCAGAGCCGCGATTCCTTTTGTATCGATCTGTTTTCCGCCGACAGTCACCGTCGGCGCGGCGTTTGACGCTGTCCAGTCGCTTCCCGACGAAAGAAGGGCGTGGATAGCCTCGGCCGAACGTCGGCAGTCTCCCCAATTCTGTGTCTGCTTCGATATGACCATCCACTGGCGCAACTGATCTATGGCCGGATTCGAGGGCTCGATCATGGCATAGGCCTCAAGCACACGGGCCGTAGTCAACAAAGTATTGTCTCCACTGTAGCCGGACTTCAGATTGTCGAACCACATGCCTTTCTCCGGACTGACAGACGCGAACTGACGGAGAGACTCAAGAATCATCCTTGACTCTTTAGGCATCGAACGGCGTTCGAGCAACATTGCAGCCGTTGCCTTCTCCCCTATCCCGAATTCACGCCAGCCACCTGCTATCTTCTTTATGGCCGCCGCATCGAGAGCGCTGAATGCCGATACGGAGCCGATTCCCCTGAAGGCGCTCTTGTCATAGAGATAATTCAGAAGTTCCGACACGGAGAAATATTTACGGTCATTGCGGTTCCACTCTTCGGCAAGCTGTCTGTCCATGTAGCCGCAAGCCTTTTTTGCGAGTTTATCGCCGCCCTCGGGCAGATACCCCATATCCGCGAGAGATGCGAGGATATGAAGCACACGGCCTGTTATGAAAACCGATGATTTCATGTCGGGACACCAGCTCCAGCCTCCGTCACTTTGCTGCCGTTCGGAAAGCGTCCTCATGACAGCCTCCACTACGGCGCGCGATGCTGTGGTATCAGCATATTGCATCAGGGAGTGCATGCGCAGCGTCCCGGCCTGAGCATCATTGACCCAGGGGGTGTTGTTGAGAAGCACTGTCTTGAGCGATGCATTTTTCTGCAGAGGGGAATAAAGACTTGAATCAGCCTCGTTGCGGGGATCGGCCATTTCGCGTATGCCGTCCAAAAGCGCGGGATACCGTGTCAGCAGACCGGAAGCCGCGGCATTCCCGAAGAGCGCGTCGGCCTGCGAAAGAATGTTTACCGATTCCGGTCTGAGCAATCCGGGCAATGCCGTCACACATTCCCAGACAGGATTGTCACAATAGGTAAGTGTGACTTTCGCGTTTTTGTCATATTTCGGCAGCGTGACCTCAAACGCACCGCTGTCGGGCGCGATATAGAAAGGCAGTGACTCCACCACCGGAGTGCTCGACGGCAGAACGGGCACAGCCGTCTGTTCCCCGTCGCGATGCCCCGGCACTGACGCATACGCACGCACGATCAGGGCCTCGGTTTCCGAAGGCACGGTCAGACTTGTAGTGATCACTCTTGAACCGGACGGCACCACATCGGCAGAGGCAAAATCTTCACTGACGATTGTCGCGCCGGTGAGGGCATTGACAATTTCTATCCTGCCGGATACAGGCGCCATCTCGCCGGTGTTGTTGAAGAGAGTCGCTGATACGGTGGCGCGGTCACCTGTGCGCAGGAAGCGCGGGGCGTTCAGCTGCGCCATGACTTTCTTTGACGACACAGCATCGAGAGTCAGGACGGCTCCTTTCATCTGATCCGTATATCCCAATATCTGGAACTGCCATGTGCCTACAAAATCAGGAGCCGTGAAATCGACGGAAGCTATTCCGTCACGGTCAGTCACGAGCGAAGGCATAAAGAATGCACGCGGGCACTCGATCTCCCTCAGAGGTGTCGGTTCCCCGGGGGCGGCAGCGGCACCGCCGTCGGCGTCCTCGGCTTCCTCACCCTTAGCCATCGGATGCGAGCCGCGTATCTTGAGCGAGGTCGTATTGACAGCAGCTAAGACCTCTTCGGGGGCAGCCTCGTCGGCAGCCTCCATTTCAACCCCTCCGGCACTGCGCGCCGCAGACTTATACATCTGGTTGACAACTCGTCCGTAATATGTCACATTGCCCGAATAGAGCGAATAGCCATAGGTATTCCATGCCGGAATCTTGAAATTTCCGGTGCTTCGGATTCCTGTGTTCGGTGATACGTTGCCACCGTTTGACACTCCATAACGGTTAAGGAAAGAGAGACGTGCCGACGGTGTCCAATAAAGCGACGCGTAGGGATTAAAAGCCCATTGGAACGGAGCGATCGCGTCAAGAGCCTTATTGCTCATGACTGCCAATGCCGGCAGCGAAGGACAAGCCTTGCCATCGTATGAGAATCTGAATTTCCAGGACTCGGCGGCACCCGGTTCCATCATATCGCGGAATGATTCCGCCGATATTTTCAGATCGATTGTCTGGTCATAGGGAATCACCGTCACGGTAACGTTCTTCTTATTCAGGTCACGCATGGCGACAAACGATACGTAGACGCGCTCATCTCCTTCAGGCGCTCCGACTTCGAGAGTAGCGAAACCGTCGGAGACTTTTATCCATCGGGTGTCGATAAGACGGTGTGTATCGGAGATCTGGGCCAGAATATAACTGTCGGCATAACTTGATCCGACTTTTATCTTTACCTTTTTCGCGCCGGGAGCGGCGATCACATGCTGTTCGGGAATCCACAACATGTCAGTCACCGGGGGACGCCGGTCATCACGCCGCCATACCACTACGGACTGCGCGACAGTGCCATCCTCGTCACTGTCATTGAAATCACTGGTCAGCGACATGCGCAATACATATTTTCCGGATGCAAGCAGTGATGCCGGCACGCGTAGCGACGGGCTCTCGAACTCGCCTCCGTCGATAACCTTACCGTCGGACTTAATCTGATAATATATGGTCTTGCACACCGGATGGCCCGTCAGGTCGCGCACCGATACCTTGAAGTCGAGAGTGTCGGTATCCGCACATACCTCAGCTTTGAATTCCGGCATGATCCGGAATGCATTGCCGAGCGAGAAACGCAACGGAGCGGCCGACTGCGTCTCGCCTGCGGCATCGGTCACACTGATCTCAAGCGAATAGGCGCCTTTGGCGAAATCGGTGCCGATAAGGTTTTCTGTCGGCAATTCTATCCTGAACGAGCCGTCGGCAGCGGTAGTCGTCTCGCCGCCATAACGTCCTCCGGCCGACAGCATACGCCACCATACGGGCTGATAACGCACCGTGTATTCCACTTTGCCTCCTCCGACAGGCATGCCGGAATAGGTCGTGGCCTTGCCGTTGAATACCAGCGTTTCTCCGGCGCGATATGTCTCGGACGCCGAATCTACGGTAACCATGAATGTAGGCGATTTATACTCGGCCACCTCGAAATATCCGCTTGCCACCCACTCCTTCGAACCGGGCTGTTGCGCAAGAACCATCCAGTTGCCGAGAAGACCCGAGACAGGCAGTGTGAAGGAACCGTCGGCTCTGCCGAATCTGTCGGTTCTCAACTCAAGTGTATCGACATTCTGGCGGTTGGCATCCATGAGTATGATACGCAGAGGAGATTCTGTGGCAGGCGATTTGTCTTTATCTTTCCATCGGTAGGCAATGACCGAGAAGTTCACTTTCTCGCCCGGCTTGTAGACTGAGAGATCTGTAAATATATCTCCGCGCATATGCTCCGCCGGATCTTCCGTGCCATACTGTCGGTAAAGCCGTCCTCCCAGAAAATCCGCACCCGACTCGACCAGATAATAATACTGCCCGTCAGGCACTGAAACGCGACCGTCGGCATCAGTCGTCCTGACTGTCGGAACGCCACGCTGTCCATTTTTCAAAGGATACAGGGTGACTTTCGCTCCCGCTACCGGACTCTGATTGGTTGCAGAAACCACAAACATGTCCCTCTCTGCCGCACTTTGCGACAAAGTGGCCGTCACAACAGAGAGATCACTGACCAGAGAGACAGCGAGATGGGCCTTGCGGTTTTTCTGAAGAATTCCGGAAGCGTTCGCCGCAGTCGAAGGCACAAAAGCATAATAGCCCGGAGCCAACGGAGGAACAGCGACCGTATCGGTAAACTGATCGGGCATCGAACCTCCCATCTTTACAGGGATGGCTTTCACAAGTTTTGCACCGCTTGAAAGCGCCGCGTAGGTGTAATTCTTGTCTGCATCGTTGCCCGGAAGCGAATAGACAAGAAGATAAAAATCATATATATTGGCGCCGCTCACGGAAACATGGTTCTCGCGCCCCGGCAGCATGCGGTTCTCGAATCCGGCATCCAGACGTTTTGTCTCAAGAGAATTTATAATGTTCTGTACGGACGCCATGCCGGCAGCCTCCGGAAATTTCGATTTGTAATTTCTGAGAAGTTCATACATATTGCGGCGCGTGACATTCTGATCCGCTTTTTTCCCGTCATCGAACGAAGAGGCATAATCGGCCACAAACTGCGCGCCATAAGGCGTTTCCGAAAAACGCGAAACACACTCTTTCAGCCATGCGGTTCTCTCCTCTCCCGAAAGACGGTCGAGTTTCCGGCTGCAGAAAAATGACAATATAAACTTGTCACTGTCGGCAGAATGACGTGCGATAGCATCGTCAAGCAACGCCAGCAAACGGTCTTGGGGAGAATCTTCACCGGTCTTTTCATTCTTTCGCCCAAACGGAAGAGTTGTCTCGGCATTGGCGGAAGAAAACGGAGCAAGTACATTCTCACTGCATATTGTCATGAAGTCAAGCACGGAAAATCCGGCCTTGACCGCATCATCATAATCTGTCAGCAAGCCAGATATCTCCGACAGAGGTACAGAAGCGATACTTTCAGAACCGGACATGGCACGTCCGACCAGTCCCGCGACAACCGTCCTGAACATCGGAGTGCTCCACTCATCCGCATTTTCAGGAAGCGGAGTCAATGGCAACGTGCGATTGTCATAGACCCACTGTTTCGAAGACCACATCTCCTGATATATCCTTGCCTCGAGAAGCAGAGAAAGCCTGTCATAGGGAGACGGAAGAACATTCGCCAGCGAATCGAACCGAGCCGCGGATATGCGGTAATTATCTTCGGAGACCATGGCATCCGCCACGTCAAGCTGGATCGCCGCTTTAAGAGCCGTCAGCGGACCTCCTCCCGAAAGAGCGCGCCTGTATTCCGCCTCAGCATTCTTGCTGACCGTCTGAGGAAAAGCGAAATCAGGATTGGCAAACGAATTTTTCACAATTTTTCCTTTAGTGTTTTTTGATGATGGCGCAGCCATGGATGTGGCCGCCAGGGCGCCAGGTACAGACGTACCTGCCGCCACGAGTGCCATCAAACAGAAAAAGGAGGTTTTTATCCTCCTTTTTAATAATTCAGTCATGCTGTTCATACGCATTTGTAGATATTTCGTTATTTCTTGGAATGCCTTTTTTTATGACGCATCTCACGCATCTTGTCCCGGAATTTTCCTTCAGCCTCTTTCATCTTGAAAATCTGCTTAGGAGTGAGGAACTGTGCGAATTTCTCGTCATAACGTTTTTCAATCTCGGCGTCCTTTTCCTTGGCGGCTGTGATAGCCTTGGTGACCGCCTCATATTCAGATTCCGACGCGTCAGAAGTTTTGGCAAGTCTGTTTTCCAATTGTCTCGTCTCTCTGAACACCTTGATCTTCTCATCGCACATCTGGTTGTAGAGATCGAAAAATTTTTTCTGCTGATCTTCCTTGAGATCCATCTCCTGGGCGAGATATTTTAGTTTGAACTCATGCACCTCCTTGCGCATGGTCTCGCGGTCTTTGCCTTTCTGCTGCGCGGCCGCCGGAATTATGGCAGCCAATATCAGCATCATCAATATCGTGATCTTTTTCATAGGTCAATGTTGTCATATTCAGGTTCCAGTTCATAGCCGAAATCGCGCTCGAAATCCTCTATGGAATCATAATTGTCGCTCACCTCATCAATTAGTTCGGCATCTGAAAGAGACGAAGGCAAAAAATACATGTCGGACATATCCTCATCTCCCATATAGGCGGCTATATGTTCCGGAGGATTGTCAAGACTCAGCCGATCCATGCCCGATGCGTTGTGAAAGACCTTCATCATGCACCATATGCCTGCGAACATGGCGGCAAGATATACGTAAGGCTTGACACGCTGCCATACCGACATGCTTGCTGCGACCGGCTTCGCCGGATATTCTGGCAGTTTGGACGCTATCTCAATCCGGACAGTCTCGAAATAACCGTCGGGAACGGTCCACGGACCTTTCCTGCCGTATCTGTCGATTAATTTCTCTTCTTCCTTCATGTTGGTTTCATTTTCCTTATTGACTCTCCACGACATGATTGGTTTAACCGGCGATAAAAATTTTGTAATCCATTCAGCCCGGCCGTGTACAGATATAAAATAAATACGGCCGGTTTCACAACCAGCCGTATTTCTGTGTTTTCCATAATACTTTTTCGAACTAACCTAACATCATGAAACGATTTCTGACTATAATACAATTGTAGGGTTCGGTTTGTTCGCNNCATCTCTAAAACAACAGCGCATTGAAAAGGTTCTTACACCTGTAATTTTTTTGAAAAATTTTTACCATTCGTAGGAGATATTCAATCCGATGCCGTTGATGGTGGCATTATATTGCCAGTTGCTCCAATAGTTGGAGGTCATAAGACGGTAATGTATTCCGACATCGACCGCCTGACGCGGCTTTGTACGGTTCACCGGAATCCTCACACCCAGAGCAGGCTGTAAATAGAAATAATTCTGATTTGTCAGATATCCGTCGCGTATCTTTATGTAACTGTCCGAACATAGGAAAGCGGCGCCGACACGCAGATTGATAAAGAATGCCGTCTGCGACTGGTCGCCAAGTATGAATCTGAAATCAGAAAAGACAGGTATCATGACGGCCGAACTCGTATGTTCATGTGCATACCAATCGGGATTGGAGGCCGCCCAATCGTTACCCCAGCCATTGTTGACCGTCGACCACAGAAAATCCACTCCTATTCCCGCGCCCATATAAAACCAGTCGGTAAACTGGTATCCCTGCGAAGTGGCGAAGGTAAGAAAATTGCTGCGATAATTGCCGAATCCCTGTGTATAGTCAGCCTCGACATATCCTTTGTAACCGTTCCCCTGCCTGATTATGGGCATCGCGACATTTGTAAGACCGTTGACAATCTCCCCGTATTGCGCGGAGACGGGAAGAACGCATCCCAAACCCGCGAGCAGGCTGATCAGTAAGTTTTTCCTTTTCATAGTCTTTCATATTTAAGTGTTTATAATTATAACAATCAACCCGACTGTGCCTCTGCGCCGCCT
>DAAV01000126.1:19840-31586 GCA_001701295.1 Bacteroidales bacterium H10 | reverse complement strand
AGTCCGGACTTTTTTATGCACCTGCTTCACACATATTCATTCATGTGACAGGCCGCGGCCGATCCGCGTTTGTACGCTCAATTCTTGAAGACGAGGTCATCACCGTTCCGGTCTATTATGATCGGGTGTTCGCGATCCACTTTCTGCGCGAGTATGTCTTTTGACAGCTGATTGAGCACCATGCGCTGTATGGTACGTTTCACGGGACGCGCTCCGAATTCAGGATCATAACCGTCTTCCGCGAGCAGATCGAGTGCCGGTTTTGTGACATCGAGGGTGATTCCGTTTGAGGCGAGCATCTTCTTCACGCTGTTGACCTGCAGGCTTACTATCTCGAGGATCTCTTTCTTGTCGAGAGGAGTGAACATCACCGTCTCGTCGATACGGTTAAGGAATTCGGGACGTATGATCTGTTTCAGACGATCCATGACATCCTGTTTCGTGGTGGCGATTATATCCTGTTTCTCATCCTCGGTCTTGTCGTTGAAACCGCTGAATTTCTCACGGATGATATCGCTGCCCATGTTGGAGGTCATTATTATTATAGTGTTCTTGAAATTGATGAAACGTCCTTTGTTGTCCGTGAGACGTCCGTCATCAAGCACCTGAAGGAGGATGTTGAACACATCGGGATTCGCCTTTTCTATCTCGTCGAAAAGAACGACGCTGTAAGGCTTGCGGCGCACCGCTTCGGTCAGCTGACCGCCTTNNCATATCCCGGAGGCGCTCCGACAAGTCGTGACACACTGTGCTTCTCCATGTATTCCGACATGTCGATACGTGTCATCATGTCTTCGTCGTCAAACAGATATTCGGCAAGGGCCTTTGCAAGTTCGGTCTTTCCGACACCGGTTGTGCCGAGGAAGATAAAGGAGCCGATAGGACGGCGCGGATCGTTTAGCCCGGCACGCGAACGGCGCACGGCATCGGAGACGGCGCGGATGGCGTCTTCCTGACCGACTACGCGGCGGTGCAGCTCCTCTTCGAGATGCAGCAGCTTCTCCTTCTCGCTTTGGGCCATTTTCTTGACG
This sequence comes from Bacteroidales bacterium H10, assembly GCA_001701295.1. Lineage (GTDB taxonomy): Bacteria > Bacteroidota > Bacteroidia > Bacteroidales > Muribaculaceae > Lepagella. The sequence goes on along the minus strand of DAAV01000126.1, from coordinate 30,555 downwards.
GGGATTCCGGTCCAGCGGCTTACAACCTCCGCTATGTCTTCCGCATCGACCTCTTCCTTGATCATCGCTCCTTCGCCCTGCAGTTCTTTGAGTCTGGCCTGTATAGCCACATTCTCGTCCTCTTTCTGCTTGATCTTGGAGTAGCGGATCTCGGCTACCTTGGCATAATCTCCTTCGCGTTCGGCACGGTCAGCCTCGTAGTTGAGCTGTTCGATGTCGATCTTGTTCTGCTGTATCTTGTTTATTTCAGTCTTCTCAGCCTGCCATTTTGCCCGGAGAGATTTCTCTGTATCGCGCAGATTGGCGAGATCCTCGTCGATTTCCTTGAGCTTGTATTTGTCATTTTCCCGTTTGATCGCCTCGCGTTCTATCTCGAGCTGTTTGATTTTTCGTGAGGCTTCGTCGAGGGCCTGGGGCTGTGAATCCATCTCCAAGCGGAGTTTGGAGGCAGCCTCGTCGATGAGGTCAATAGCCTTGTCGGGAAGGAAACGGTCGGTGATATACCTTACGGAAAGCTGCACGGCGGCTATGATAGCTTCGTCTTTGATACGCACCTTGTGATGGTTCTCGTAGCGCTCTTTCAGACCCCGCAGTATCGAGATGGCCGACATTTCGTCCGGCTCGTCGACCATGACCTTCTGGAAACGGCGTTCCAGAGCCTTGTCTTTTTCAAAATATTTCTGATATTCATCGAGAGTGGTTGCTCCGATCGAGCGGAGTTCACCTCTTGCCAGCGCGGGCTTGAGGATGTTTGCGGCGTCCATGGCTCCCTCTCCCTTGCCGGCTCCGACAAGAGTGTGGATCTCATCGATGAAGAGAATGATTTCGCCGTCGCTTTTTGTAACCTCATTGACGATAGCTTTCAGTCGCTCCTCGAATTCTCCTTTATATTTCGCTCCGGCCACAAGCGCACCCATGTCGAGCGAGAATATCTGTTTTGATTTCAGGTTCTCCGGAACGTCGCCGCGGACTATACGCATGGCAAGGCCCTCGGCTATCGCGGTCTTGCCCGTACCGGGTTCGCCGACAAGCATCGGGTTGTTTTTTGTGCGTCGTGAAAGGATCTGCAGCACGCGGCGGATTTCTTCGTCACGTCCTATCACCGGATCGAGTTTTCCGTTGCGGGCGCGGTCGTTTAGATTGATCGCATATTTGCTTAGAGCCTGATAGCTTTCTTCCGCACTCTGGTCCTTGACTGTTTTGCCCTTGCGCAACTCTGAAATCGCAGCCTTGAGTCCTTTTTCATCAAGGCCGTTGTCTTTGAGTATCTGCGATGCCTTAGACTTTGCCAGAAAGATTCCCATAAGCATCGCTTCTACAGAGACATACTCGTCACCCATGGATTTGGAGAAATCTATGGCTTTCTGCAGGGCGTCGTTTGATTCACGGCTCAGGAAAACGTCACCGCCGCTGACTTTCGGCAGCGTGGCTATGGTCTGTTCTACGCCCATCTTTACTCCGTTGATATTGGCGCCCGTTTTCTGGAATATGAAATTCACGATGGTTTCGCCTTCGGAGATAATGGCTTTCAACAGGTGTACAGGTTCGATCTGCTGCTGGCCGGCCTGTCTGGCATAGTCTATGGCCTTCTGCACGACTTCCTGCGATTTGATTGTGAAGTTGTTGAAATTCATAGTATCGTGTATTGAATGTTTTCTTGGAATCTGTTTAATATTTGTTCTTATTAATTAACAAATCACGTGCCATATTGGTTGCGCGGGAATTGATTGTCATTTCCGTTTGCCGCATCTTAATATCTCGATCCAGTAGTCGTCCGGATCATGGATAAAGTATATTCCCATCGCCGGATTCTCGTAGCATACGCAGCCGAGTTCCTTGTGGTATCTGTAGACTTCCTCATAATTGTCCGTATCAAGTCTGAGCGCCAGATGCGTTTCGTTTTCTCCCAGCTCATATTCCTGGGGATGGTCGCGCATCCATGTCAGTTCAAGTCGGAAATCGCCGGTCGGGGCAGAGAGGTAGTTGATTATGAAATTGCCTTCTTTGTCAACAATCTCTCCGCTTTTGTGGAGATTGAGGGCCTTTTTATAGAATTCGAGAGATCTTTCAAGATTGGCCACATTGATATTGTAGTGGTCGAAGTGACATTTTATTTCCATATCTATAATTTTAGAAGTCATTTAGAGTATGTTTACTTTTAAATATTAACAAAATCCGCGCCAAATCGACTGAAGTCACACAGGAATGGGGTGTCAAGAGCAACGACACCAATGCCTGACCGTCAGAAGTTGTGATCAATTACTGATCCGTATGACATGTATGGCGGCGTTCCTACTCAGGGACGCTGTCATTTATTTTGTCGAATCGATCTAATTCTCATGATTTTTCACTATTTTTGCGGATCGTTTTTAACAGCTTCTTAACATATGGATTGGTTGCAGACTGTTTTTATCGATCATTCGCCGGTACAGGCTGTGATCATTATTTCTATAATCATAGCTGTCGGACTGGGTCTCGGCAAACTTAGCCTCCGAGGCATCACCTTAGGTGTGACATGGGTGTTTTTCGTAGGCATTCTTGCCGGTCATCTCGGTTTCACAATTGATTCCGAAATGCTGAGCTATGCGGAGAGTTTCGGTCTTGTGCTTTTTGTGTATGAACTCGGTCTTAAGGTAGGTCCCGGTTTCTTCAGCTCTTTCCGTAAGGGTGGTGTCAGGCTTAATGTGCTTGGTTTCGCGACTATAATCCTCGGTACGTTTCTGGCCGTGCTGTTCTCATATCTTTTCGGCGTTTCAATGGCCGATATGGTGGGTATTCTCTGCGGCGCGACAACCAATACTCCCGCGCTCGGAGCCGCCCAGCAGGCATTGCAGCAGATCGGTATGTCGGCCAACGGTGCGGCTTTGAGTTGCGCCGTGACATATCCCTTGGGTGTGGTCGGCGTGATCATTGCCATGATAACGGTCAGAAAACTGTTTGTACGCAAGTCCGACATTTCGGTGTCCGGCCATGACGATGAGAACCAGACCTTCATAGCGACATTTCTGGTTCACAATCCTGCCGTTTTCGGTCTCACGATAAAGGAGGCCGCCGCTCTTGTTCATCCTAAGTTTGTCATTTCTCGTCTTTGGCGTAACGGCGAGGTGACGATCCCGACCTCCGACACTACTCTTAAGGAGAATGACCGCATCCTTGTCATTACCACGGAAGGGGATCTCCCTCATCTTACCGTGCTTTTCGGCGAACATGAAAGCCGCGACTGGAACACCGGCAATATTGACTGGAACAAGATCGATTCATCGCTGACATCGCGCGATATAGTGGTGACCCGTCCGGAAATAAACGGCAAAAAACTCGGTTCGCTGCGTCTCCGCAACACATACGGCATAAACATCACGCGTGTCATGCGAAGCGGAGTGCGACTTCTTGCCACACCCGGTCTCGTGCTTCAGCTTGGCGACGTGCTGACTGTCGTGGGCAAGAAATCACAGATCGAGAAAGTCGGCAAAGTGGTGGGCAACACCCAGACCAAGCTGAATGATCCGAATCTCGCGGCCATATTTATAGGCATGGTTCTCGGACTTCTGCTTGGATCCAAACCTATCATGATCCCCGGCATATCGACTCCCGTCAAACTCGGACTGGCAGGCGGACCTATTGTTGTCGGCATATTGATCGGAAGTTTCGGTCCGAGATTCCATCTTGTGACCTATACCACCCGAAGTGCCAATCTCATGCTCCGGGGCATAGGCCTTTCTCTTTATCTCGCCTGTCTCGGTCTGAGCGCCGGAGCCAACATCATGGAGACTCTTACGGGTGGTGACGGATGGATATGGATCGGACTCGGTTTCCTGATCACGCTTCTGCCTGTTCTGGTCATGGGCGTGGTGGCTATGAGATGGGGCAGGCTTGATTTCGGTTCGGCCTGCGGAATGCTTTGCGGCGCGATGGCCAATCCGATGGCGCTTAATTATGCCAACGAGACATTGCCCGGTGATAATCCGGCGGTAAGCTACGCGACAGTCTACCCCCTCGCCATGTTCTCGCGGGTGGTAATCGCCCAGCTTCTCGTTATGCTTCTTCTCTGAAAACACATAGGTTTTGACATAACAGAGTCCGNNCCGATTGTGAATTCACAATCGGGCCGGACTGTTTTTTTCGGGTGACTGGATCAGTCAAGGAGAGGAAGGAGGTTTGCTTCGAGGTCAGCGAGTTTTACGAGACCCACCGAGCGCGCCTGTACCTCACCGTTCTTGAAGAAGAGAACGGTCGGTATGGAACGGATGCGGTTTTCCGCCACAACTTCGGTCTCCTCATCTATGTTGAGTTTGCCGATGACTGCGCGGTCACCATATTTCTCTGCGAGTTCTTCCACTACGGGACCTAATTTCATGCAGGGACCGCACCATGTGGCCCAGAAATCAATTACTACTACCTTACCTGATTCGATAGCCTCTTTGGCTGTCTTGTCATCAAATTTGATTGCCATGTCTGGTTGTTTTGTTTATAGTGTTATTAATCAGTTGTTTTTTATCAGTGTTCTTTTGCATCCTGCACCTTGAATCTCACTCCCGATTCCTCAAGCAGATTGATAAGCTGCCTGTTGACAGGAAATTTTTTGCGTGACCGCACGCGCATTGTCTGGCGCGTCTCGGTGTCTATAAGTTCTATATATAGATTTCCCGGTCGTGAAGTGTCGTCAAGTCTGGTTATCTGACTGAAGAAATCAGGATTCTTATACCCCATGTCGAGGAATACTACCACCTCGTTGGCCATTTTGCCGCGTATCGATTCGAGAGGGGAGACCTCGTCGATTGTCAGATCCATGCGCTGGGGATCGTAACGCGAAGGAGCGTAGGTCAGTTTTATCAGTGTCGGTTCTCCCTGTCGGAATTTGTCTTTGTGCGCGGCGTGGTTTTTACCGAACAGCGCGATTTCCGCCTTGCCGGAAAAATCCTCGACCTCGACGATCGTGAATTCCGAACCTCGTCTTGAAAGCTTTGTGGTCATTTTGGTGATGAGTCCTCCCATCACTACCTTGCCTCCCGAGCTTTCCTTCTCCTTGAAATCCTCGCAGCTTGTATTGCAGCCATATGTCAGTTCCATATAGTAAGGATCAAGAGGATGGGCCGACAGGTACATTGTCACGAGTTCTTTCTCTTTGTCGAGCAGAGCCATTCTGCTCCATGGCACCACCTCCGGCATAGGCGGTTTGGCTGTCTCGATGGGCTCGAAATCACCGAACAGAGAGAGCTGCAGCGAATTTTTGTCATTCTGTATGCGCTGTCCGTACTTGACGAGCATATCGGCGTATGAGTTGTCGAATACCTGCGTGACATATGCCTCGCGTGGCCATCCGAAGCAATCGAACGCTCCGGCCATCGCAAGGTTCTCGATCGCCGAACGGTTGCAGGCACTCAGGTTGACACGTTCTACAAAGTCATAAGGATCCTTAAACGGCCCGTTTTGCTCACGTTCATGTATGATGGCGGATACCGCATTGACGCCTACTCCTTTTATGGCTCCCAGACCGAAACGGATTTCTCCTTTCTGGTTCACACCGAATTTCTCGTTCGATTCGTTGACATCCGGCCCGAGCACCGTCAGACCCATTCGCTTGCATTCGTCCATCACCTTGCGCAATTTGTCATTCATCGACAGGTTGCGGCTCATCACGCCTGCCATGTATTCGGCCGGATAATGCGCTTTGAGATAGGCTGTCTGATAGGCTACCCACGTGTAGCATGTGGCGTGGCTCTTGTTGAAGGCGTAGGAGGCGAACTTCTCCCAGTCTTCCCATATCTTGTTGAGTGTCGCTTCCGGATGACCGTTGGCAGTGCCCTGTTCCATGAATTTCTTCTTGAGCTTCTGCATCTTGTCGATCTGCTTCTTACCCATGGCCTTGCGGAGCATGTCGCTCTCGCCTCGGGTGAAGTTGGCCAGCAGTCTTGACAGGAGCATGACCTGCTCCTGATAGACGGTTATACCGTAGGTCTCTTCCAGATATTGCTTCATGCAGGGAATATCGTACACGATCTCCTCTTCGCCATGTTTACGCGCGATAAAAGCCGGAATGTAGTCCATAGGTCCCGGGCGGTAGAGCGCGTTCATCGCTATGAGGTCCTCGAACTTCGACGGCTTGAGACTGCGCAATGAGTTCTGCATGCCGGCCGATTCGAACTGGAAGGTCGATGTCGTGTTGCCCTTGCAATAAAGTTCGAAAGTCTCTTTGTCGTCAAGCGGAATTTTCTCTATGTCGAGATCCTTGCCGAAGCGTGCTTTTATATTGTTGAGGGTCTCCTTGATTATCGAGAGAGTCTTCAGACCGAGGAAGTCCATCTTGATAAGACCTGTATCCTCGATGATGCTTCCTTCATATTGTGTGGAGATAACTTTCTCGCCGTCGGCGTCGGTACCCATTGAGACAGGCACCCAGTCCGTGATATCGTCACGGCTTATGATGACACCGCATGCGTGTACGCCCGTATTCCTTATGTTGCCTTCAAGTTGCTCGGCATATTTCATCGTCTCCCGTATGTTTTCTTCCGGATTCTGCTTTTCGGCGGCAAATTCCGGAACATATTTGAGACAGTTCTTGAAATTGACTTTCGGAGTCTTGCCGTCGACTTCCGGCATACGGTCCGGGACAAGACGTGCCAGCCGGTTTGATTCCGGCAACGGCACTTCAAGGACTTTCGCGACATCCTTGATGGCCATTTTTGTGGCCATTGTGCCGAACGTTATGATGTGCGCGACTTTCTCGGCGCCATATTTGCGCGTCACATATTTCAGCACCTCGTATCGGCCGTCATCGTCAAAGTCGACATCGATATCGGGGAGTGAGATTCGGTCTGGATTAAGGAATCGTTCGAACAGCAGATCATATTTTATGGGGTCGATCTGGGTGATTCCAAGGCAATAGGCCGCCGCCGAACCTGCGGCCGATCCACGTCCCGGGCCAACGCTTACGCCCAGCTCCTTGCGCGCGGTGTTGATGAAGTCCTGCACTATAAGGAAGTATCCCGGGAAGCCCATGGTCTTCATTATGTACAGTTCGAATTTCAACCGTTCCATCACGTCCGGAGGGATTGGATCTCCGTATCTTTCTTTGGCACCCTCAAGTGTGAGTTTGTTGAGATAGTCCGCCTCGAACTTGATGCGGTAGAGTTTGTCGTAGCCTCCGAGGCGTTCTATTTTCTTTTTTGCATCTTCCTCGCTCAGCACCACATTGCCGTTCTCGTCCTGTGTGAACTCGTCGAAGAGATCCTTTTCCGTAAGACGGGCCCGGTATTCCTCTTCCGTGCCGAATTCTTTCGGTATGTCGAAAAAGGGCATGATAGGCGCGTGGTTTATCGTGTAGAATTCGACTTTGTCAAGAATCTCCTGCGTCGTCTCGAGAGCCTCCGGAATGTCTTTGAAGATCTCGTACATCTCTTCGGGAGTCTTGAGCCATTCCTGTTTTGTGTAATGCAGGCGTGGTTCGGAGAATTTTTTCTGCATTGACACACATATCAGCCTGTCGTGTGCCTCGGCGTCGTCTTCGTTTGTGAAGTGGACGTCGTTGGTGGCGACAAGTTTTATGTTGTGCTTACGGGCATATCTGATAAGGTGCTCGTTGACCTTGCACTGTTCCACATAGACTTCACGGTTGGCGTTCTCCTTGAATGTCTGGTGTCTTTGAAGTTCAAGATAATAGTCGTCTCCGAACACGCTCTTATACCACAGGATCCGTTCTTCCGCTTTTTCGAATTCTTCGTGCATTATGAACTGCGGAACCTCGCCGCCGAGACATGCTGAACAGACTATCAGGCCTTCGCGATGCTTTGCAAGTTCATCCCGGTCCGTACGGGGCTTGTAGTAATAACCCTCTGTCCAGGCTTTGCTCACAAGTTTTACGAGATTGTGATAACCTTTGAGATTTTTTGCAAGTACGATCAGGTGGTAACCGTTGTCCGACTTGTCTTTCTTGTCGGTCATTTTATCCCGGGCCACATACATCTCGCATCCGAGAATCGGCTTGAATTTCTCGTCATCGGGGAGCCCTCCGTTTTTCTTTTCGACGTAATTGAAAAATTCCTTTATCCCGAACATGTTGCCATGATCGGTGAGAGCGATTCCGCGCATACCGGTCGCGAGACATTTGTCTACAAGTTCCGGTATGGAAGCCTTTCCGTCAAGAAGACTGTATTGCGAATGGACATGAAGATGTGTAAAAGTCGGCTGACTCATTGATATTAAGCAAATTCTTTTGGATTCCTGTTTGAATGGACGATATTTCTACCGTCAGCGGGAATATTTCCCTTTTGCAAATATAGCCTTTTTTTTCAACATAACCATATCAAAGTTTTCAACTCATCGGCTGTCATGATCGTTTTAACAGAAGAACCTCTTCATAACTGATAACTAAACTGAATTTTATGGATTTTATATACACCGCTTCCCGGAGACTTAAGCATTTCTGGCATGTTGTCTCCAATATCCGGCCGATATTCTGGATCACTCTCTACCTGGCTCTTGTGCCTGTGTTCGCATTGTTCTACTGGTGGCTTCCGCCGGGACAGTTCCGTGTGCCTGACGGCGGAGGCACCAATTTCGGGGACTGGGTCTATTACAGTATCGTCACTCTGACCACTCTCGGTTTCGGCGATTATACTCCCTGCAAAGGTGGCGCACAGTGGATCACGGCGATAGAGGTGCTCTGCGGACTTGTCACTATCGGACTCTTTCTGAATGCCGTCGGATCGATGAAGACTGAAATCGATGTGGAGTCGGAACTTGAAAAGCAACGTCAGCTGCACAATGCGGCGGAGCGGGACAAACTCATCAAAAACACTCCGGTGCTCATACATAAGCTGAACCAGTTTCTTACTTATTGCTATGCGGTCACCACACCTGTATCCAAACGTGGAGAAATCCTCAAGTTCAACGAGAATTTTACTATCGACGACATGGCCGACATGAACCGTCCTTCCGGTCTTGCCGATGATTATTCAGACCGGAGCGCCATACAGAGCCTGATGACGTGCACCTCGTCCGTGTGCTTTTTCCTTGACTCGCTCCAGTCGAGAGTGGACCTTTCCATCTGGCCTGATTTGCTGGAAGACTGTTTCGCGTTTGTTGCCAACTATCAGATGTTGTCTCCTGTCTATCCGGAGACGGCTTCTGGTGCTGAAATCGTGCATTTCATCCGTACGAATGCCTCGCTGGCACGGCACATGGAATTGCTTCTGACAGAAATTTCGTCCCAGAATAACTGAAAAATCCTTTTTTTTAGTTAATTTTGAAACTGAAGTCAAGATGACTTCACTTTCTAAGATAAAATCTTTCCGACGACAAGACTTGTATGGTAAATGATATCAGATATTTGGCCGAATGGGAGTGCGACGGCCCAATAATGCTCGCTCTTCCTCATGAGAATACCGATTGGGTCGATATTCTGCCTGAAGCGATCATGCAGTATAAAAGGATAATTTCCGCTTTTACGGAGCACGGAGAAAAAATACTGCTCATAGTGCCTGACAGTAAACGGGCCCGGGAGGTACTCGACGGCTGTCCGCTCGAATGCGTCACTTTTGTGGAGATTCCGACCAACGATACCTGGACGAGAGATTATGGTCCCGTGACGGTTTGCCGTTATGACAGGATCCGTGCCCTTGATTTCGGTTTTAACGGCTGGGGACTCAAGTTTGCCGCTGACAAGGACAATCTGGTCAATCTACGCATGAAGGAGGACGGGATTCTGCCCGTAGGAATGTACCGGAATCTGCGGGAATTTATCCTTGAAGGCGGATCGATAGAGACGGACGGCTGCGGCACATTGCTCACTACGACACGTTGCCTTCTTTCTCCCAACCGCAATGGTGGCGGTACCCGTGCGGAAATAGGGGAGAGGCTGTCACGCGAGCTGGGAGTGGATCATATTCTGTGGCTCGACTACGGGGCCCTGATCGGTGACGATACAGATTCGCATATCGACACCTTATGCCGTCTCGCACCGGGTAATATCATTTTTTTTACCGGATGCCGTGATATGGACGATCCGCAATTCGAGGAGCTGCTTCACATGCGGGCGCAACTGTCGATGTTCCGCAATGCCGAAGGTGAACCGTATAATCTGGTCGAGCTTCCGCTTCCCGATGCAGTGTATGATGAGTCGGGCGAACGTCTGCCGGCTACTTATGCCAACTATCTTGTCACCCCGCGTGCTGTCTACATGCCTGTGTATAATCAGCCGGAAAAGGATGAACTCGCATGTCAGACGGTCCGTATAGCATTCCCTGATCACGAGATAGTCCCTGTGGAGTGCCTGACTCTTGTGAAACAGCATGGTTCTCTGCATTGCAGCACTATGACATTATTGATCTGAATTTATTCCCAAACAATTTCCATAAGATTATAAATATGAAAATAGGAATAGTACAGCATACGTTCTCTGAAGATGTCGATTCGAACCGCGCCCGCAATCTGACGGCCATAGAAAATCTTGCCGCCGAGGGAGCACAGGTGGTGGTGCTGTCGGAACTGCATGATTCTCTTTATTTCTGTCAGACTGAAAATGTCGACAATTTCAGGTATGCGGAGGAGATTCCGAGTGAATTTACTGAATTTTACAGTGAGGCCGCCGCTGCCAACAGTGTGGTTATCGTTACGAGCATGTTCGAGCGGCGTGCGCCGGGCCTCTATCACAATACGGCTGTGGTTTTCGATACAGACGGACGCATATGCGGAAAATATCGCAAGATGCATATCCCCGA
>DAAV01000126.1:0-19777 GCA_001701295.1 Bacteroidales bacterium H10 | reverse complement strand
TGCTGGGACCAGTGGTATCCAGAGGGCGCCCGACTCATGGCGATGCGCGGGGCGAGAATGCTTGTCTATCCTACGGCCATTGGCTGGAATCCCGATGACTCCGACGATGAGAAGCAACGGCAGCTCGACGCATGGATCACCATACAGCGTTCTCATGCCGTGGCAAACGGCATACCTGTCGTTTCGGTGAACCGTTGCGGTTTCGAGGAAGATCCTTCGGGACAGACCTCCGGTATCTATTTCTGGGGATCAAGTTTTGTGACCGGACCTCAGGGCGAAATTCTTTACATGGCGCCTGATGACGCTCCGTGCGAGCATATCGAGGATGTGGACATGTCAAGATCTGAAAATGTGCGGCAATGGTGGCCTTTCCTGCGTGACCGCCGCATAGATTTCTATGACGGCCTCACGAGCCGCTATCTTGATTGAGCGCGGGATCATATCCATTTGATCTTACGCAACCAGAGATAGATCAGAAGGGCCAGGGCCATCGAAAAACCGATTATTTTCCAGAAGGCCGCAGGGCCCGAACCGAAAGCCACGGTCACGTTCATGCCGTAGAAACTTGCGATCAGCGTCGGAAGCATCAGAATGATGGAGACGCTGGTCATTTTTTTCATTATCTCATTGACATTGTTGGAAATTACTGACGAGAGGGTGTTCATGGTGCTGTCGAGGATCTCGATGTAGATATTGACCGTATTCTGTGCCTGCTGGAGCTCGATCTCCACGTCCTCGAGCAATTCGGGATCACAGTTGTCGGCAAACATCTTGTTGATCCTTTCGACGAGGGTGGTATTCCCTTTGAGCGATGTGTTGAAATAGACGAGCGATTCCTGAAGTTTCATCATGTTGTAGAGATCCTCGTTGCGGACGCTCAATCTGAGATCCGTCACCGATCGCGATACGGTGCGGTTGATCTCTTTGAGATAGTTAAGATACCAGTATGCTGCGGAATATATCAGTCTTAATATAAAATCGGGTTTGTTGACCTCCATTATGTGCCTGCGTCTGGAATGGCTGATGAAGTCATCAATCATTTCGGTCTTGCTGTGGCTTATGGTTATGAGAAGGTCGTTCTTGGTGATGACCGCTAACGTGACTGTATCGTATATGTCGGGATCGGAGCCGTTCTTGCGCGGTATCCGCAATATCGTCAGCAGCCAGTCGTCTTCATGATCGAAGCGCGGCCGCTCGTCTTCGTCTGCCGCGCTTTCAAGAAAAGATTCGGGCACGTGCAGTGTCTGGAGCAGGAATTCGAAATCGCTGCTGTCGGGGCATTCGACGTTTATCCAGCATTCAGGCTCCCATTCGGATTTCTCGACATATCCGTTTTCGCTGCTGTAATATTTTCTCATTCAGGTACGTGTTGTTCACAGTTATTAACACCTGCATGAGAACTAAGGTTTTATTTCTTTTTTAATATCACGTAGAGCACTACCGGTACACCGGCAAGTGGAGTGAGTGCGTTTATCGGGATTATGTTTCCGTCGGGGAGCACGCTTATGAGGTTGCAGCCGAGAGCGAGGATCGCGCCGCAGAGCATCGTAGCGGGCATCAGCAGCAGGTGGTCGTCAGTGCGGAAGATTATTCTGGCTATATGCGGCATTGCGAGTCCGATGAATCCTATCGGTCCGCAGCAGGCCGTGATGACAGCCGACAGAAGTCCTGTGGCTATGAGAAGCATATGCCGCACACGCTTCACATCCACGCCGAGATTGGCCGCATAACTGTCGCCGAGCAACAGCAGGTTGAGCGGTTTTGCAAGCAGCATCGACATAAGCAGCCCTATTGCCGACAGCAGTGCGAACCAGGGGAGACGATCCGCCGATACACCGGAAAATGTGCCCATGCCCCACATCACGAAATTCTGTATGCCTTCGGCGGTGGAAAGTGAGGAAAGCAGCGTCACAAGCGAGGAGGCGAGATATCCGGTCATCATTCCGGCTATCAGCAGTGTGAGATTGCTTCTTATTCTTGCTGACAGCATGATCAGCATTCCCATTACTATGAAACTGCCTGCAAGCGCTCCGATTGTAACTGCGATGTTTCCGCCGAGACTCTCTGCGCCGATGCTTATCATGCCGCCGAAAAAAAGAATGACAAGCGCCACACCGAGACTTGCTCCGGATGTGATGCCGAGTATGGATGGCCCGGCAAGAGGATTGCGGAAGACGGTCTGGAGCATCAGTCCGGATGCGGCGAGACCTGCACCGGCCAGAAGTGCTGTGACAGCCTGTGGCACACGGCTGCCAAGCACTATGTATTCAAGTGCCTCGTCGCCATGTGTGTTTCCCGATAGTATTCCCCATACATCGTCGGCCGGAATATCGATGGCGCCGAAAAATACATTCGCGCACATCAGGGCCAGTGTCAGCGCTGCCAGTATGATAATACGGATCATTCTGCCTGAATCTTCTTATAATATACGGTCGGAGTGTTGTCTATCTCTGGATGCAGGAGTCGTACCATCTCGCGCAGCGTCAGGTTCGGATGGAAGGCGCCGTCTTCAAACAGCGGCTTCTCAAGTGTATTCGCCCCGAAAACGTTCCCGTTTTTGAAAGCCTTGAATTTGGCATAGATGGGGTTGTCAGCTTTCATTGACTTCAATGTAAGCGAGGGCTCAAAATATCTTACAAGCCAGATATTAGCATTCTGTGCATTATATAGCACTTCTTCGGCGGTAAAATGAGCTGAGCCGCTTTCGCGCCGTTTGCCGAACGGATTGGAACCTCCGGCGTCCTCGATCAGTCTGCCCGTTACAGAGCGTGCGGTAGGAACATCCCAGACTCCGCTGTATATACGGTCGAACAGTACGGCAGGCCGGTGCTCGCTCCGTGCCGTTTTTTGTCTGAGGCTTTCATAATCTTTCTCAATGGTGTTGAACAGAGAATCCGCCTCTGAGCCTTTTCCGTATAATCTTCCGAAGAAGCGCATCCATTCGGCGCGTCCGAGTGGTGTCTGTTCAAGATAATCGGCTGCCTTGACAACGCTGATGCCCGTCCGCGAGAATCTGGCTGCCTCATCCGATTTTTCGTAGGGAGAAAGGATTATGATCTGTGGATGCAGACTTACGATACGCTCCATGTTGGGCGACTGACTGCTTCCGCAATCGGTGATGGTGCCAGTGGCGATGGCGTTGCGGGCCGCTCCGTCGTTTACATATCCGACGTCACACATGCCGTTTATCGCGCCGAGAGCGCCAAGTTCATCGATAAGTGACGCATGTACGCCGGAATATACTACGGATCCNNGTGGGCTATGGTCCCTGCGGGAAGAGAATCAGGCACGGCATGTCCGCGTTCGACGAGAACATAGCGCGCCATGTTTCTGACGGTATCCCATGGATTACGCAAGGAGACGAGCGTTGCGGTGTCGCCCATGGCAAACATTCTCAGATTGTTCGCATGGCGTAATTCTATCGGGTCGCCGAGGCCCGAATGCGAAGCATTGCCGCTTCCGCACGATGGCAGAAGCGACAATGCCACNNATGGTTTTTCTCATTTTTTAAGAGTAAAGATGCAGGCCGGGCCGGCAGCTCCGATATTGGTCTTGTAAAGCAGACTGAAGTCTGTGGCGTCGTAGACGTTGACATAACCGGGAAGATCGTAGCTGGGATATTGGCCGTCCATTATATAGGAGGCAATAAGGAAACGGTTGGCGACCGCGTCATAGTACATGGCGTTGGCATAGTCCGGTTGCTGTATGTTCCAGTCGGTCAGGGTGTCGTCGGCTAAATTATAGAGGGAATATTTGACAGTCGGCTTCTCTTCGACAAACGGCTGGTCGATCACTGCAATTCTGTCTCCTAACGGAGCTGCCATAGTGGCGTTGCAGACCTCTTCCGAAGTGTATTTGATTTCACCTTTCTCGACGGTTTCCTTGATTTCATACAGTTTTGAGGCAATATCGTCGTAATTGCCTTTGCAAAGAAGGAAAAGACGATGGCCGGCTGTGAAGAACTGTGTCGGGTTGAGGCCTACAGAAAATGTAGACTCAACTTCCATTGATTTGGGATTGACTACACATGCAGTGGTGCCATATCCTTGTTGCCAGTTCATGCCTTCGCTTATTGGTACATAGATCTTGTTGTTGTATAGTGCGATCTGATCCGGATTGGCTCCTACGGCTACACTCTTGTCAATGGTCATGGTCAGTGTGTCGAGGCGTGCCAGGTATCCGTCATACATGGAGATGAACACTTTGCCGTCGTGGGCGATCATAGAGTAGGGGGAAGTGCCGTGCTCCGGATTTTCAGAGAGTCTGAACTGTTTGTACGACAGGTATGATGTTCGGTCTATTATCTCGATGGTGTTTGATACGGAAGTACCTATGTATATTTTTGAGCCGTATGCTACTCCGCATTGAGGGGTGTCTCCGAGGCTTCGGTTGTTTTTGGCCTTGAATACGTTCAGAGCTGCCGCGCCGGTCTCATAGTCGATTACAGAGAGACCGCCTTCAATGCCATGGTTGTAGAAGTTTCCCTGGTTGAGCACATAAGCGCAGTTGCTGACTTCTGCGGCATCGGGACCTTCCGGTTCGTTGTTCTTGTCATCGCTGCACGATGTCATAGCTGTCGCCATAAAGGCTGACATGGCAATGTAAAAATACTTTTTCATTTCTGTTTTTTCTTTGATTTTTTGTATTGGGTTATAATTTGAATGCTATTGAGATTGACCATGAGCGTCCGGGCATCGGATAACGTGCCACGATCTCGTATCTGCGGTCGAAAGCGTTGATAAGGTCCGCGCGTGCTTCTATGGAGCAATTTTTGAGATAAAACTCTCTGTAGACGGCAAACCCGGTTTCCATGTATCCGGCGATCCGTGTGGATTCGATGTTGGTGCTTGTCGGATACCTTGCGGAGCATCCTGAACCGTGAGCCACGAGATTGGCCCAGGGATTGCGCCATGTCAGAGACCAGGAACCGGAATTGAGGGGTGTGTAGGCCACTTGTTTCATCCAGTCGTTCATGGCTCTGTCGGTGCGTGGGGCGGCTCGCTGGTAGCTGTAATTGCCGGAGACAAGCAGGTCATGCCGTTCCGACAGACGGAAATCGGCATTTATTGTAGCGTCAAGGCCAAGAATGCGTACGCGCCCAAGATTTGTCATGGTCATTACAAACATATTGTAAGGCATTGCCACGATCTTGTTCCTGACTCTGTTGAGATAGCCGTCGGCGGTGATTTCCAGATCCGGAAGCCAGTCGGCTATGCGGCGTCGCCACGTCGAGCCGATATTGAACTGGTGTGCGGTTTCGGGATTCAGGTTGACCGAACCGTAATGGTCGAAATACAGTTCGTTGAATGTCGGCATTCTGAAAATGCTTTTGTAGGAGGCGCGTATATACCATTCGCTGTCTGCGACAGGTTGTATCGATACTCCGGCTGAAGGAGAAAAACGTCTCACGTCTTTCCCTTCGGGAACTGTCTGGGAGCGGTCATGTATGATTGAAAGAATGCCTCGGGCAGTGGCGGTCAGTCTCCACCATTGCCATTTGGCCGAGAGTGCCTGTATGAGGGAGTTGCGTTGAGGATGACTGTCTCCGCCGAGATTGCTGTCGAGCGAGTTGTGCCAGAAATCGGCGGCATATGCCAGTGACAGTTCTTTTAATGGAGAATAAAGCAGTGTTGCCGAACCATATTCTTCACGCTGGTTATAGCGCTGGTCGAGTTCGCCCCCCGGATAACGGCCGTCTTTATCCTGATAGCGTGTGGCGGACCAGTTGTATTTGGCGAGAAGTTTGAGCGATAATTTTTCTGACAGGCGGGAGTTGTATGCCAGTTGTCCGAAAACATTACGTTCCCGGAGCCGTTCATGACTCACGCTGTTGTAATATGTCACGGGCCCGGGCAGATGACGTGAATTGTCGAACCAGTATATCTTAGCCTGAAGTCCGCTTCCTGAAGTCGGTTTCCATATCCCGTTGAATTCAGCGTGTCCGAGATTCAGCTGTGAGTTCTGCCGTTTTTCATGAGTCGTGGCCGATCCGTTGCGGATTGTTATGGGGTAGTTGTTTTTGGCATGTATATATTCACCTGTCGCGCTCATGCCGAGATTGTGTCCGTTGCTGATGGCAAATCTCATGTACGGGTTTAGAGTGGTGAATGATCCTGTCCGCATTCTTACTGTCAGTTCGGGCTTCGTGCCGAGCATGTCAGGGCTGCGCAGGGTGTTTATTGACAGGGTAGAGGCCGAGGTCAGAGCGCGCGCCGGCATGAAAATGTCATCCGAATCACCGATATTGAGCACGAGAGACGCGAGATTGTCGAGTGCATAGCGGGAAAGATCTATCTGACCTCCCTGCACATCGCTCAGTATCGTCCCGTCGTAGACCACTCCTGTGTGCTGTGTGCCGAGACCGCGTACGGAGACAGTCTTCATGCCTCCGGAGCCTCCGTAGTCGCGCAGATTTACGCCGGGGAGACGCCGCATGGCGTCCCCTATATCCGTCACTCCTGTCTCAAGCATTTTCCCCGCGTCAAGCCGGTGGGTCGGGGCAGAAGATTTGAGGGCGGAATTTTGATGCGATGCCTCGACCCGCACTTCCTGCAGAACTCTCGCAGTTGTGTCGGGTGCGGAAAAAATTGTGGCCGCTCCGCCATTGATGGTCGGGACTGCCACAAGGATAATCGGTATAAAATGCTTTTGACGCTTTCTCATCCTCGTGGAAAACAATTATTTGACAGGTATCGCAGATGGTCGGACTGTAACCGTAGCGGGACTGTAAGGGAATTTCACCCTGATTCATTACTGTGATATCCGGTGCAAAAATAAGAATTCTTTCTTAATTGCGCAACATTGACACGCAATTCACCGGAGGATGGACGTTATATGAAGTATGGAAATGTGTCATCTTACTACCGGTTATCTCACATCAAGAGGTCCGGTCAGAATCCAGAAAGATATAAACGCGACTCTCGCCGCAGGAGAACTTACCTCACTCCTTGGCCCGAACGGAGCCGGAAAAACCACGTTACTCCGGACTCTCGCGGGTTTCATCCCTCCTCTTGAAGGCAGTATTCTGATCGACGGACTTGCCATTGCCTCTTATTCCCAGGGCGCCTTGGCAAAAAAAATAAGTGTCGTGCTAACCGAGCGCCCTTCGGTCTCCTCGATGACTGTCGAACAGTTGGTAGCACTTGGACGGAGTCCGTATACAGGCTTCTGGGGGCGTCTTGCCGATAAGGACCGTCATATCACGGACGAGGCTATGACGATAACGGGAATAACGGCTCTGCGCCAACGTCTTGTCGATACTCTCAGCGACGGTGAGAGGGCACGTGTGATGGTCGCAAAGGCCCTCGCTCAGGAAACTCCGGTTATTTTTCTTGATGAACCGACGGCTTTTCTTGACTTTCCCAGCAAAGCCGAAATGATGAGATTGCTCAAGAAGCTGGCTCATGAACAGAACAAGACTATATTTCTTTCCACACACGATCTTAATATGGCGCTTGCTCTTTCAGACAAATTATGGCTTGTAGACCGTCGGCTCGGTGTGCGCATCGGTACGCCGGGAGAACTTGCTGATGATCTGTCGCTCGAACGTTATTTTATCAGGCCCGGAATAACTTTCGATTCCGCTTCGCTCGAATTTCGGGTAGACGGTTGATGGATTAGTCTGCAGGATATGTTTTGCAGATAATCCGTTTTTTTATAATTTTGTGATCGTATATTGTAATTGTGTGTGTCCGGAAGCGGGGCACACATGTGTTAACTGACATCATAAAATTATGAAAAACTTGTATTGCAGACTGTTGTGCTCTGTTTCCATGGCGGCGCTCGGTCTTTCGTCAGTCTGGGCGGATATGCCTCAGACCAATCACGGTGCGGAAAAGGAGATTTCCGGAAACTCTGAATTCATGGATGCTGTCGGACGGTGCGGCGGCATAGTCAACGATCTCAGCGGGCAGCAGAAGATAAAACTTGCAGAACCGTCATTTGGCTATGTCAATTTCACAGGTTTCTCCGCGATGCCGGAGAGCAAGACTGCCGCGATCAAAGGCTGGGTGGAGTTCTTCGACGGAGAAGGCAACTATTTCAGAAAGCGTATCATCGCCGGAGCTCAGGGCAGTTCCTCTCTCGGTTATCCAAAGAAGAATCTGAAAATTGATTTTTGCGAGGACGAGTGGATAGGGGATGACACTCCCGATATAACTTTCGGTGATTGGGTGAAACAGGACGGCTTTCATCTCAAGGCATATTATATAGATTATTTCCGCGGTGTAGGGACCGTTTCATATAAGATATATGAAGATGTGATATCGGACCGTGGTGACATGGCCCGGCCTTGGCAGCGTGTGGGTGTCGATGGCGTGAGTTCGGGAGCACTCGGTCATCCCGACGGATTTCCTGTGGCTGTCTATCTTAACGGAGATTTCTATGGAGTCTTTGCGTGGCAGCTCAAGAAGCACCGCAAGAATATGGGAATGGATAAGGATAATCCGGCGCATATTCATCTTGACGGGGAAATAACTACTGTGAGTCTCTTCAATCAGGATATTGACTGGACAAAGTTCGAGATCCGTAATCCGAAAGGACTCTGTTGCATGGATGGCAAAAAATATGACGGTGATGATCCCCGCGAGATAATTGACGAGAATTCACCCTGTTATGACGCCTCTAACGAAGATCATGTCAGAACGGCGCAAGTCAAGAAAAACATTGTCTCATTGAGCCGGTACTGCTATGCGCTTGACAGATTGCGCCGTTCCGGGTTAAGCGACGCGCAGATGCGAGAGGAATTCGCCAGGCGTTTTGATGTCGACGGTTTTATAGATTATACGGTCTTCTCATCGATAGTCAACAATGTGGACGGATGGTGGAAGAACTGGCAGTGGATCACCTATGACGGAACGATGTGGCATGTCATGCCTTATGATCTGGATATGACATTCGGCAATGTGTCTTTCGGTCATTTTGTTTCCCCTCCGGAATATAACTGGTTTTATGAGGCGCCTGACAGCAGATTCGTCATTCCCGTCGGACCGGCGGCGTGGCTGCATGAATATTTTGCGGCAGATCTTGACGAGAGGTATGCCACCCTCCGCGATTCACAAGCCATAACGGCTGAAAAGATGATAGACCGTGTTGAGGACTGGTACACGCGTGTCGGCGAGGAAATGTATGAGAAAGAATATACACGCTGGCCCGACAGTTTCTGCAACCGGGATCTTATAGTGGACGCCGCTTGGGAATGGGCCGGAACTTGGGTCGGACTTTGGAGTTATCCGGAATGGAACGGCTCGCACACTTATAGAAAGGGGGAGATGTGTCAGGCCGGAAACATGCTCTGGAAGGCCGTGGAGCTGAATAAGGGTAAATACCCTGTAATCCAGTTCGGTTATCACGACGGCATGGACCGCATTTCCGACTGGATAGAAAAGCGCATAGCGATAGAAGACCGATTCTGGAACTATACCTCGTCGGGAGTGGACGGCGTTTATGACGATGGCTCCGGAGTGGCGACACGTCAGGTTGTTTCGATCTGTGATATAAGCGGCATTGAACGTCCGGCACTTTCCCGAGGCCTCAATATCGTGAGATATTCTGACGGGTCTGTCGTCAAAATACTGGAATAAACCGCTGACTGCGGCTTATTGTCTTTCGACGCCCAGCTCGATGATCTCGCAGTCGCTCATGTCTGAGCCGTTTATCTTCAGCCGGACCAGGGTCCGCTTTTTGTGCCAGCCCTGTTGTCCGGCGGCTCCGGGATTGATATGTAGCAGCTGGAGGTCTTTGTCGTAGATTACCTTGAGTATGTGCGAGTGGCCGTCGACCATAAGGCGTGTCCCGCTTTCGATCAACAGTTGTTTCATCCCTTTCGACCACTTGCCGGGATATCCTCCGATATGTGTGAGCAGGACAGGAATGTCCTCGCATTCAAACCGGAGAATTTCCGGACAGCGCCGTTTTACAGCGCCATGGTCGATATTTCCTGAAACTGCACGCACTACAGGACATATCTCCTTCAGTCGCTCGATGATCGTAATGTCTCCGATGTCGCCGGCATGCCATATCTCGTTGCAGTCTTCGAAATATTTTACATAGCGGTCGTCCCAGTATCCGTGAGTATCGCTCAGTATTCCTATCTGTTTCATTGGCTCACAGCGTGATGTCTCCCATCGCCTTTTCGAAAGCGGCGGCCATTGCCGAGGCGGCGCGTCTGCCGTCTCCCATTGCGAGAATGACTGTAGCCGGTCCTCTCACAATATCTCCGCCGGCATATATGGCTGATGCCGATGATTTCATCGATGTCTCGTCTACCACGATCTCTCCTTTGCGGTTCATGGCCACTCCTTCAAGCCTGATGGGTGTGTTCGGAAGGTAACCGACACTTTCGACAACGAGATCCACTTCTATTTCTTCGATGGCGCCTTCTATAGGTACAGGACTCCTGCGTCCGGATTCGTCCGGTTCTCCGAGTTGCATTTTCTGTACCCTCATCGATTTCAGATAACCACGTTCGTCGGCGAGATATTCTACAGGGTTGCACAGTGTCAGGAATTCGACTTTCTCTTCAAGTGCGTGTCTTATCTCCTCCTGGCGAGCCGGCATTTCATCAAGACCTCTGCGGTAGACCAGCATCGCTCTCTCGGCTCCCATTCTGACAGCATAGCGCACGGCGTCGATCGCTGTATTGCCTCCGCCTATTATGGCCACTCTTTTCCCGTCAAGGGAGACCCCGTTTGTCCCGAAAATGCTCGGTCCGAGACAGTTCAGCCTGATAAGATATTCGTTGGCGGTCATAACTCCCGGAAGATTTTCTCCGGGTATGCCCATGAAACGGGGTTTTCCCGCTCCGGTAGCGATATATATTCCTTTGAACCCCATTGCAAAGAGTTCGTCATACGTATAGGTGGCTCCGATAAGGGTGTCTTTCTGGAACTCCACTCCAATTTTACGGAGTTTGCCAATTTCATGGTCGACAATTCCGTTTGGCAGGCAGAATTCGGGAATGCCGTATTTCAGTACACCCCCGAACTGGCTCAGAGCCTCGAATACTGTTACTCCATATCCGCGCATGCGCATATCTCCGGCGAATGTAAGGCCGGAGGGGCCACTGCCTATCACGGCTACTTTGATGGGGTAGAACTGTTTCGGGGTCGCTTCATCTACGGAATCTTCCTCGGCATGGCGTTTTTCTATCGGCACATATCCGGTGATCTGTCTTTCGAAGTCTGCGGCGAAACGTTCGAGGTGACCTATCGCCACCGGTTTCTTGTTCATCTTGTTGTAGATGCATGAGGCTTCGCATTGATTTTCCTGCGGACAAACACGGCCGCAAACAGCCGGAAGCACTGTGGTGTGGTTGAGTACCTTTATGGCCTCTGGATATTCCCGTCGCTCGATATTCTTGATAAACCCCGGTATGTCGTTGTGGACCGGGCATCCTTTCATACATCCCGGATCCGGACAGTCGAGGCACCGAGTGGCCTCAAGTACCGCCTGTTCGAGGCTGAGGCCTTCATTTACCTCCAGATGCGTCTTGACTCGGTATTCCGGATCGAGTTCCGGCATTTTTACACGAGGTATGGAAGTGCGTTCTTTTGCACTTATGCGGCTGCGGAGTTCAATTCTCCAGGCTGCTTCGCGGTCAGTCTTGAACGATTGTGTCATACGAATAATCTCTGGCGGTTGAACATCTGGTCGAAATCTACCTTATGGGCGTCAAAAATGGGCCCGTCTGTACATGTCTGCTTGCGTTCTCCTCCGACAATCACGCGGCATATGCCGCAGAGCCCTATGCCGTCGATCATGAGCATGTTTAGCAGGCATTCGGCAGGAATTCCACGTTTTTTTGTTTCGTGGGCGAGACGTTTCATTATGAGTGTCGGGCCGGACATTATGACTTTGTCTATAGGCTCTGTAGTCACGAAATTCATGGCGCTCTCGAGCAGATTATCATCTGAGACTGTAACGACAGCGTCGCAATCATGCTGAATCTCGCTCAGGAGGCACTGTGTTCTTGAGGAATGCTCCGACAAGACGGCCTTTACTGAACAATTCTTTTCTTTGGCTGCCTTAATGANNAAAGGGGAAGCAAAGGCACCACCCCTGCGCCATCGCCGAAAAAGAGGATCCTTGTGCCCGGATCTATCACGGCAGGATTGCCGAGAGGTCCGAGCAGATCGGGTAAAGATTCGCCGACCTGAATCATGGACAGAATTTCGTCAAGGCCATCCGCTCGGTGTATTATTACATCTATCGTACCCTCTTCGGTGTCGGAAGATATGATGGAAAAAGGAATTCTGTGTCCACCTTCGCGGAACTTTATTATCACGAAATGACCCGGTTCGAATTTTTAAGNNCGGGATTGAGGATTCTGACCCGTGCCGTCTTTTCGGAATAGGGGTGTATATTGATTATTTCATTCATGAATTCTCATGCTTTTGGTGTTTCAAATCCAGACAGGAGTCAATAAAACAGTAGATTCTTGCGAGACAATTCAGCAAGCCGCGACAAAGATATCTCATGACTTTCTGTTTACGGATTCCAAATACACGCCAAAATTAGAAAAAAAACTGAAAGCAGCAAAAATCAGAACTTCGCAACGTAAAAAATGCTTAAGATCTAAAAAATATTTGCATATTTCCTATAAGAATATTATATTTGCAAACTTAAATGCGCGGAGGCGCATTTAAGCACTACCGGGGCTGACTGGCTTTGACAGTATTTAGAAGCGGTAGGTAAGCATGCAGAGTTTTGGTGTTCAAACTCTATAATCGCAAGAGCATCGAACTATAATTGGCGAAAATAACAATTACGCTCTCGCTGCGTAACCTGAAGTACAGTAGGGTTCCTTTATTCGCCTCAAAGTGAGGTGAACGAGACATCACTCCATTGCCCGGTTCCGAGACGTTTGGATAAAGTGGTTGNNNNGAGGCAGTCCCGGCTTTTCTCCGAGATCAAGGGACTAAGGCACGGGTTGGCCGTCGTGAGCCTGCCCATGCTCGAAAACCAATTCACAGACTAAGCATGTAGAAAGCTTATTGATTCCGCGTTTGGACGAGGGTTCAATCCCCTCCAGCTCCACTAAGTGTTCCGGACACTCTCCGGCCGACACAAGACAAAATCAAGACAAACCGCGTAATATCAGCATATTGCGCGGTTTTTTAGTATCCATACCCTATCGACTCAGGACCGATTCCGGACATAAAAAAGACCGCACAAGACCACTATTGGTGGCAAATTAGTGGCAGAGATTTCCGTCACACCAAATTGCCACCGTTGTGCCACCGGAAGCCTTGTAACCATGTTATGTGCAGCACATTACAAGAAGCTAACTCGGACATAAGCGGTCAAAAGCCGGTCAAAATCGGACATAGAAACCTATTTTGATTTTTATGGTTTGGCGACACTGCTTTCTCTCTTCCCCGTAACCTGTTTTACTATCCCTTCATCATTTTCTTGCAGCCGACAGCACCAATGTCCGACATTGGTCCGCTGTTGGCCGGAGTTGGTCTAAGCAAACCAAATGTTTAACTCGTTATGGTTTCAGCGTGGCACACAAAGCTCCGCACCCATAACCACCAAATCCAGTCTGAAAATGAAACAGAACACTTTTAAGATTCTGTTCTTTCTCCGAAGCAATCATCTCAATAAAGATGGTACTGCAACTATAATCGTCCGCATATCTATTGACGGGGAAAGACAAGAATGGAGTACAAAGCTCAACTGTGAGCCGTCAAAGTGGGATAGAAAATCAGGAAGAGCACTGGGGCGTTCGACCAAAGTATTTGAGTTGAACAACCACCTTCAGGATACCCAGACCATCCTTACAAACCACTACTACGACATCCAGCGTCGTCACGGCTATGTCACCGCCGAAATGGTGCGCAACGCCTACATGGGCATCACCCAGCGGGAGGAATCACTCCTGAAACTCTATGAGCAGCATCTGGAGGACACCAAGAAGCTCGTCGGCCTCAGCAAAGCCGACCCCACCTACCGCAAGTACGAAAGGATGTACCGCCGCGTGGTGGAGTTCATGAAGAAGAAATACAACATCACGGACATACCTCTCCGTGAAATCAGATACCAGTTCATCGTGGATCTTGAGTTCTTCCTCCGTACCGAGTACAAATACTCGCAGAACACCACCTACAAGTGCATGAAGTTCTTCAAGCAGGTAATCAACAAAGCCATCCGCGCAGGGCTGATAACCGTTGACCCGTTCAACGGTTACAAAATCTCCATCGAGCGTGTTGACCGTGGCTATCTCACCGAAGACGAGCTTTGCAAAATGATGCAGAAGGAGTTTGCCTCCAAGCGTCTGGAACAGGTGCGCGACATCTTCATCTTCGCCTGCTTCACCGGGCTGGCATATATCGACCTCGCCCACCTCCGTGTCGATAACATCCAGAAGATGTTCGACGGTCGCCTGTGGATAGTCACCCACCGCCAGAAAACCAACACTAAGGTTATGGTGCCCCTGCTTCCGCCTGCCCTGAAAATACTCGACAAATATGAGGGATGCTACACCGACGGCCAGCTTATGCCGATAATCACCAATCAGAAGCTGAACTGCTATCTGAAGGAGATAGCCGACATCTGCGGCATCGAGAAGAACCTGACGTTTCATCTCGCCCGGCACACCTTCGCCACTACCATGACCCTCGGCCGTGGTGTGCCTATCGAGTCGGTATCAAAGATGCTCGGACACACAAATATCCAGACCACACAGATCTACGCGAGAATTACCGCCGACAAAATCGGAAAGGATATGGACATTCTTTCCAGGAACCTCGGCAATCTCGATTTTTAAGCTGAACATTCCGTAACACGCCTCAGGTGAGTGCCGTTCGGGAATGTCCGGACGGCACTTGCTATATCCTGACGAGTGCTAACGACTGTAAACATATCTAAATAAAAGTCAAATTATCCGGTTTTTGCGTGGTATATCACATGGTATATACCGGATGCACCTTTCCGAACGGAGCTAACTTGCGGTCGATTTCAAGAACCACCAAATCCCCGTAAGAATGGAACAAGAAAACATAACCACCTACGAATGCCTCAAAGAAGAGGTTGCCGGTATGAGAGGCGACTTATCCCGCTTCCTCGATTACATAGTGGCAAAGGAAGAAAAGGAGCGCAAGGCAAAAGAGAAAAATGATGCCCGGCCGCAGTTGCCTTTAAGACCGATGGTGACGAAAGAAGAAGCGGCGGCAATCCTGCTCGTTTCTCCCCGCCATCTCCAGCGCATCAGGAAGAAACTCGGTCTGAAATGGAAGAAAGTCGGGCGCGAGACCCACTACTACCTCAAAGAGATAGTGGATGCCATTCACGCCACACAATGCCCGTGGGACAGCGTGGCATACGAGAAAGCATTGAAACGTGTAACCCGCCTTCCCCGCCTCTGACCATGACAGCCAACGAACAGAAAATACTGAGTCTTGAACTCAGCCGGATAGTCTCCGATATGCGCGAGCGTCTACCGTCCGAAATCCGCGACGAGATAAAGAAAGCGAACCGCGAAATGTACGACACCCTCGTCAATCTCGGCATACTCGAAGATGAACAGAGATTCTACACAAAGGCGCAGGTCTGCAAACGATACAAAGTATCAAAGACGAAGGTCGAGCAGATGATGGCCGACGGCACACTCCCCTTCATCAAAACCGGAGAATCCAAGCAGTCAAGGGTACTGTTCCCTGCCGTAGATTGCCGTATAGCCTTTGAAGGGATTCCAAGATAAGAACATACACACTACTACATACACACAATAATTATCGCGCCGGCAACGGCGCAAGTCTCTAACCCAAAACACCTTTTTAATTTATGGCAAAAGACCTGAATCAAGAAGAAGTGCTTATCGCCCGCAACAACGACACCGGGCAGGTAGGCGCAGTGACCGGACTCAACGAGGACGGCACACCCAGGATGACCGATGTAAAGTCGGCGAAACTCTCTGACCTTGTGAAATTCTCCAAAGGTCAGAACCCTCTCGAAGCCTTTATGTCGAACTTCGTGCGCCAGTGCAAGAACCCCTCGACATTCGGATTCTTCCGCGTTCCCGCTGACCGCTACGACACGGTGGGCACCGTAATCGGCGACCTCGCCAAAGACCCAGTGGCAAATGCCGAGATGCTCAAAAACAACGTGGTCGATGTGCCGCTTCCGGCTAAGAAGGTAGATTCGCCGCAGGAACAGAAAATATCGGCATCCGAAGAACCAAAGGGCGATGCAGTCGCAGAAGAACCTGCCAACGCCGAAAAGGAGGCGAAATATCGCCCCGTGGATGAGAGCAGGATTGACTGGGACACCCTCAAAGAGAAATGGGGTATCGACCGCGAGGCACTGAAACAGAGCGGAGACCTTCAGGAGATGCTCTATAACCGCAAGTCAAAGCCTGTGAACCTCACAATGTCTTTCGCCGGTGAGAAATATCCGGTCGAAGCCCGTCTCTCGTTCAGGACAGACCCTGACGGCAATGTCAAGGTGGTCCCCCACTTCATCCACCACGAGGCAAAACTCGATCAGGACTTCATGGGCCACAAGTTCTCCAAGATTGACAAAGCCAACCTTATTGAGAACGGCAACCTCGGAAGAATCGTTGACCTCATCGACCCTGTGACGGGCGAGAAGATTCCGAGTTTCGTCAGCCGCGACAGATACACCAACGAACTAATCGCCATCCCCGCCAAGTCAGTCTATGTCCGCGATACATTCTGGCAGAGCAAACTGTCAATGGCCGAGATAGCCCAGCTAAAACAGGGCAAGCCGCTCCCTCCGAAAGAAGTCTTATGCCGCGACGGTAAGACCCGCACAGGGATTATCCAGTACAATACCGACCGCCGTAACCTGGAATTTGTTCCCGGCGGCATAAAATGGTGGAATAAAATCCACGGCATCAAGGAGGAGACGACACAATCCGAGTCAGCAGCACAGGAAAAAGCGAAACCTGCAAAAGCGCAACAGCGGCAAAAGCCTGAAAAGCCTGAAGGCGAAAAGGTCAGGGTCTCGAAAGAAAACACATGGCTTCTGGAGGACGGACGTATCAAGCCACTCCACAACTGGAAGAAGCACCCTCTCACCGAGGAACAGACAAGGGAGTATGCCGCCGGCCGCGTGGCAGTAATCACCGATATGCCGGATGAAAAAGGACAGCCGACCACGGTGTACCTGCAATTCGACAAGAACAGAATGAAACCGGAGATGTCGCTCAACGACCCGCGTGTCAAGGTTGCCGAGGAGTCAAAGACACAGANNGTAAATCATGACGGTATGACCAACGAGGCCACCAAGCACGTCGCCGAGCCGCTCCAGAAATATCAGACAGAACCGAAGAACGAGGCTCAGGCAAAGCAGCAACGCAAGCCCAAAGGCCCCAAGATGTAAGACCGTAAGGTCTGCTTCAGAGAAATGACAGAAGGAAGGTCCGGAACTTCCCGATGTCTTTCAAAAACCACTATATCCATCAAAAATATCCACCCCAAAAACAATTACAGAAATGACAAAAAAGAATCTGGTTACCGTAATAACCGACAACCGTCTCGTCGCCGACACAATCGCCACGGCTGTGGGCGCAACTCAGAAACATGATAATTTCTATCTCGGCAACGGCTATGCCGTGACGTGGACAAACGGCAACATCATCGAGGCCACGTTCAAGCCGGGCGAGAAATTCGTACTCGCCTCCCGACAGGAGATGCGTCAGATGTACGCCCACCACTTCGAGTTCTCCATGCGTAACTACGACGAGCTTCTGGGCTGGGAAAAATCCAAAGAGGACATTGCCCGGTTAAACACAATCAGGGCGTTGTGGGACAAGAGCCACACCATCGTCAACGCCATGAGTCCCTGCTTCGGCGGAGAACTCGCATTCCTCAACCTTTACTGGTATCTGCGCCAGCCTGTAAAAGTGATCCGCGCATGGCTGCCCCGACTCAGAAAGTCAGCCATCCTCATGGCTGTCAGGAACGGGGCTAAAGATCCTGCCAAATATGAAAAGTGGCTTGGCGAACAGATAGCCAACCACTTCATCGAGGCCGATGCCGAACATCTTGCTCTCGCGGAATCAGAGACGGCAATCCCAGAAGGAATCAAGGCCGGCGACACAGTACAGGTTGGCGAGATAGATTTCCATATCGTCAGCCCCGACGAGCAGCCACTTTACAACATGACCACACTCTGGATGGCTGCTTGTGTGGAACTCGGCTTCGAGTTCGAGAAAACCGCATCGCTCGCATATACCCTCTACGCCAAGAGCCTGATCTCCTTCCCATCGCTGTACCAGAACACAGTGCCGGAGACCGTAAGCCGTGAGATGGAAAAGAATATGCGTGTGCTGGAGTATAACCCGATATGGGGAGAATTGGCCGGAGAGGTCAAGGCAATCAGTCGCCGCAACAATTTCCGTCATGGCGAGACGGCCTACAACGGCCACGGCATCGTAACCACTGGACTGCATCCTGTCGGTCTGAGCCGTGACGAGGAGAAGCTCTACAATCTCATCGTCAAGCGTGTCATCGAGGCTTTCATGCCCCTGCCCGGTGAAGGCTCTAAAAAGAAAAAGAGCCGCCGCTACCATAAAGTAAAAGCCTCTAAGAAGGTAAAAGCCGCGTGACCTGATGGTTAAGAGAACGAAATAAGAATAAAACTATATATAATCCTGTCCGACTGTCCGAAAAGTTTATTAACTTTGCCATTAATTCTACGTCATAATGTTTTTGTTTCATTTTTGACGCGGATTTAGTGGTTGGACATCGGGAGGGATACCCGGTGTCCTTTCTTTATATCCTGTTGCGACATTGGATGTTGCGTTACGGAAAGGCATCGGGATAACCACTAATTCCCGTGTTATGAAACAACTACATATAATGGAGCTGGACGATTTCCGTGTCTATCTCCAAGGTCATCTCCGTGACCATCATTTCCCGGAAGCATCAAACGAGGATTTCATAAATTTCCGGTCGGATTCAGCGTACAATTCCTATACTGCATACCGTCTTGAAGGGCACAATGTCGTTGTGGCCCGTGAGCTTGCCATGCGCGTTCTTCTCAATGGATATTATGTGTCCCGCTGGGATGTCATATATAATCTTCTCGATGAATTGTTCCACAATGATCTCCCGGAAGAAGAACAGAAACAGAACTGGGCAGAGTTGCTGCTCGGGCTACGCTTCATCAACAAAATTCTTGATAAGTATGAGGTAAACGGCGACTTTCTCAGCAGAGAGGATTATCCGGAGCTCCAGAATGAGCTTGCCGGCACTATTGCGGAAATTTTAGAACAATACCGCAATGGCTTATAACCGATTACAAACGATGCGCAACAACATCGAGGCTATACGGATGGCGTTTAGCCTCGGTGTCAAGGGGCGCGGGGCGCAGTCTGCCGATGAACGGGAGGTGCTGCGCAAGTATGCCGGATTCGGCGGTCTGAAATGTATCCTCAATGATGCCAATGAATTGGCTGATGCCGCAAAGTGGAGTAAATCGGACATTGAGCTGTTTGCACCAACAGTTGAACTGCGCCGGCTTATCCATGATTATTCTAAGGATGACAAGGAGTTCGCCGGGTACATGGATTCGCTCAAAGCGTCGGTGCTGACGGCGTTCTATACTCCGGCTCCGGTTATTGACGCCATTTCAGATGCTCTGAAAAATTCCGGTGTCGAGGTGAGAAGTTTTCTTGAACCGTCAGCCGGACAGGGTGCTTTCATCGACTCTTTCCTGCGCAATGACAGATACTCCGGTGCCGAGGTGCTGGCTTACGAGAAGGATTTGCTTACGGGCAAAATTCTGTCTGCCCTGCATCCGTCGATTCTTA
>DAAV01000115.1 GCA_001701295.1 Bacteroidales bacterium H10 | reverse complement strand
CATTAATTTTCAATAGCTACTTTAATTTCATTTTACAAGTTGCAGATTGACCGTATCTATGGTCATCTTCGCAGATCCAAGAAGCTCTATGCGTACAATAACCTCGCTCTTTCCATCGCATGTCTGCACGACTTCACCTTCTATGCCCTTAAGATGGCCGCGTACGACCATAACCCTGTCATGTCGTCTTAAAGGAGTTTCTACAAAAGTTATGGGAATGTCGGACTGTCCTAACATAAAACGCATCGTATCAATCTGGCTTTGGGGAATTACAGCAAGAGGTTTCGTCAAGCCGTTGACCGATGTCCGGGCCTTGTCGGTAAGAAAGCGTTTGATAAAAGAGAGTGCGACTATCTCTTTGCGTTCAAGTTCCGTACACCGTATGAACACCTTGGAAGGAATAACAACCTTATCGACTTTTACTTTTCTNNGATTATTCTTCCAAATTTTCAAGACCTGCTGTCGCGCCACATATGCTTCGTAATGCATTTTCTCCAGACGTTCCTGCACCTTTTTCTCACTATTGTTGTTGACAACAGCCACATACCATTTGCGGGAATCCACGCCTACGGCGTCGCCAACACCCGCAGGCACCGGCGCAACGCATTCTATATCAGCATTTGCACTCATCTGAAATGAATCCAAATAAAGTTTTTAAGTCACACTCTCTTTTTAAGAGATACTTAATTGGATTGCAAATTTACAAATTTTTTGTCAAAATACAGTGCTTTTCAATGATTAAATTGAAAAATATAGAGTAATATAAATTGTGGCTTTAATTCCATAAATATTGTTTTGTTTAGCAAATCTTAATTTATTGTATATCTAAATATCTCCAAATCAGCATTATTTATATCGTACAAATCTCTTAAAAAGAGAGTGTGATATAATTATAACTAAATAATCTATATCCAGCGATTATCATCACCGCCTCGGAGAGGCGCTGCTCCCAGGCGAAGACGTGGCGCAGATTGGCGGCAGGGGTAAAATGACATTTATCGTTCGTGGGTGCGGGCCGGAATAATAAGATTGGCAATATAATGGCATGACCGGATACAGGATAAATATTCGTATCCGTCACCGTAAAGCAATTCAAGACGTCGACGCGTATTCACTATGCCGAGACCTCCGGCAACAGAGCCGGATGAACCGGTCGGGAAATAGGTATTCTCACATCTGAATTCTATTCTGTCGGACAACACTGTAAAAAATAATCCTACATGCCGCTTGCCGTCTATGACGGAACTGTGTTTCACAGCATTCTCGACAAAGGGTATAAACATTAATGTAGGGATTCCCACTCCTACAGGATTGCCATCAATGTTTATTTCAAAATCAAACGGTTCGATACGAGTCTGCGCCAATGAAAGATATGAGTCCAGAAATTCTATCTCGCGATCAAGTGTAGTGTGGCTGCTTCCTGTCTGTGAAAACTGATATTCAATCATTTTTTGCAATCCGGCGAGCATTTCAGAAGCATCCTCAGGCTCATCTACCGAAAGGATGCCGATATTATTAAGAACATTAAACAGAAAATGAGGATTGATCTGCTTCCTGAGAAATGCATATTCCTGCCGTGCGGTCTCTGCCTCGAGAAGCATCATGCGGCGCCGGCCTCTGATCCAGTCCTGACACAGGAGCAGTGCCGAGGTGCCACCGATAAAAAAGAATAATGTCATCAATGTGCCGAGCGTAGTAAAAACCATAAGGGCAACAGGCAGCGACTTGTCATAAAGATTGCGGTCGTATGTCACGATTTCTATCACTATGACCGGAAGCACCGAAAGAGAAAGCGTCACGCATATTTCAAGCACATATCTTCCTAACCGACGGCTTTTCATGAAGCGAGGAAACAACAGATACATATTTATATAGGCCAGAACGTTCAAAAATAAGAACAGGGAAACAAATCCGCCTGTCCTCCCATAAAAATCAGGATGGTCGGGAGTTATAAAGAAAGTCTCAAATGAAATCAGGATAAGGACTATCTGGAAAATCACATGCCTTATGTTACGATATGATCTACCTACGAGAAACGCCGTCATACGTGTATCTTCGGTCCGGTTCTCCATTTCCTCGCCCGAAAGTGGAGGCACCGGAAGTTCATAAAGCTGCGTCCGGAGGTAACCGGAAAGGGAATGAATCAGTTCTATCGCCCGTGCCGGACTTACAGGAAGCGAATCAGATATAGACCGTAATGAATCAAGTATAAATTCAGGATTCAATCTGTCGCGCACCGCCGCCACATAACGGTCAAGCCGCGTGGCAAGTCTTTGGGCCGCATTGGCCTCATCGCGCCATTTCAAATACAATTGCCATGCGCCTATCCCCAACAGAATCAAAAGCAGCAGCATCGAATTGCAGAACGCATCTACGTAGAGCCAAGGAGAACCATAATCGGAAACACGTGGAGGAAGATCAAATATTTTTCTTGCCGCATATTCCAATAAAAGAGCAGATAACGTGGCGCCATATGACACAAGAACCGTAAAAGCACAAAACAGAATATATTTACGTCTGAGCAAAAGTCTTGGAACCGCATACTTTATATCCGCCAGAACTGTACCCATAAACAATGCTGTCACAGGCACAACGAGCCACATCACACGCAGGTCCAGATAAGGACCTTCATCAAAAAATGCGGAAGCAACCACTCCGGTAGCCGAGAAAGCGAACGCGACTGTCAGCAGCAGCCATGTGATCCATTTATTCATAAATATCGCTGAACATTTTAACAAATTTACGAATTATTTTTGTATCCTGACACAAACAAACATAAGCGAATTTACGAATATGTCGCTGAAATACCGCTTTAGGTCGCAATTTGCCGCATCATAAAATTTATTTTCGTAATTTTGCGCAAGAATAATCTACAGGTTTAACTAAGAAACTGTTTAAATTTAATTCGAAAACAGTTTCCAAAGGCTATCAAATATGATAATTAAAATAAGCCTCGTCAGTATGTGCGTAGCGTCATCGATCTTTATGTCGCATGCCGAAGAGACGCCGGACAGTATCGACAGCCGGGAACTCAATGAAGTCGTTGTCACCGGGAACTCTGCTCTGCAGCGTATCAGCAACATGAGACTGGGAGCCGAACGGCTTGAATTGTCGCGACTCGTACAGGCACCTTCGTTCGGAGGAGAAAACGACATAATAAAATCAATAGCATTGCTGCCGGGAGTACACAGCGAGGGAGACGGAGGAGGCGGCTTCGAGGTACGCGGAGGAAACGCATCGCAAAATCTCGTGCTTCTCGACGGGATATCCTTATATAATCCCGCCCATGTCATGGGTATATTCTCCACATTCAATGACAATGCCATAGGAGGAGCCACCCTGTACAAAGGTCCGATCCCCGCAACCTACGGCGGCGCGTCATCTTCAGTTCTGGAGACGACACTTGCCCCGGGAGATATGGAACATTTTCACGGTTCGGGCACAATCGGGATTCTGGCGGCAAAAATCAAAGCCGAAGGACCCATCGTCAAAGATAAATTATCTTTCGCCGTGACCGGACGAAGATCATATGTCGACGCATTCCTGAAAATGATACCGAAATACAGGAGCACGGTGATGAATTTCTATGATGTCACGGCCAAACTCCGTTACAGACCGTCATCCTCCCATCTGATAGACGCCTCCTTTTTCATCAGCCATGACAACATGGCCGTCGGAAAACTGATGGGCATGTATTGGGGAAATCTCGGCGCCTCGGTCAACTGGACGGCCCGAGCATCCGACCGGGTCTCGTTCTGCACTACAGCATCTTTCACCCACTACGATCCCAAAATGGAAATGAACATAATGGATCTTGACCAGACCATGCGTACGTTCATACACAACTATTCGCTCAATGAAAAAATCCGTTACAGCATAAACGACAGCCATTCGCTTGAATTCGGCTATCGTTCGCAAATGCTGAAAGTCAAATCAGGCGAATGGAAACTTAATTCATCAAATGAAAAAGAGATCCGCTCGCTATGGGAAAATTCCATCTGGGCCGATTATACCGGCTTATTCGGAGAGAAATTCTCGGTCAATCTCGGAGCAAGACTGAATGTCTCCACTGTACTTACAGGAAATCACTTTCACAATTTCATGTCATCGGGTGAGGAAACAAACCAATTTGACGAGAAGACATACATAGACGCCGAACCGAGAGCCGGTTTGAAATATTCCATAACTCCCCTTCATAATATAAAAGCCGGTTTCGGCATGTCGTCCCAGAATCTACATGCCATCAGATCAAGCGCGACGTCTTTCCCATTTGACCGCTACGCCCTGACATCAGCCGTGATAAAACCGGAACGCTCCATGCAGTACGGTATCGGTTACTCCGGAATGATCGAATCCGGTGCTTTCGACTGGTCGGCAGAGGGATATTACCGCCACATATCAAACGTATATGACTTCATGGATGGCCGCGGACCATTCTCCGACATTGTGCTTGAAAACATCATAGCCGGAGGCAAGGGGCGCTGCTACGGTGCGGAATTCATGTTGCGCAAGAATACAGGCAGGCTTACCGGGTGGATAGCATATACCATCTCGCACACACAGACAAGAATTCCCGGAATCAATGACGGAAAATGGTACAACGCCACCAACGACCGTCATCATGACTTCTCGATAACGGCGATCTACAAAATATCCGACACCTGGGATATTTCCGGCTCATGGATCTTCTCATCGGGACAGCCTCTCACGGCCCCCGATGTAAAATATGAGATCGCGGGCGAAACATGCTATTACTATTCGAAACGGAATTCGTACATGACTCCGGCCACACACCGCCTCGATCTGGCGGCGACATATACCCATGTCGGGAAAAAATTAACCTATCAGTGGGCGTTCGGCGTTTTCAACGCATATTGCCGCTACAATCCGTATATCGTATATTTCGAGGATGATCCTTCCAAACCCTCGGGAACAAGAGCTGTGCAGCAATCAATGTACGGCATAGTGCCATCCGTATCATATACTCTTAAATTCTGACAATTATGAATGCTATAAAAATATTGTCCGTGTGCGCGCTGACCGTTTGCGTCACTTCATGCGAAAAGGAACTTGATTTCAAATATCACGATATCGACCCGATCACAGTGATAGAAGGAGAACTGACTCCCGATGGAATCCGGGTGGGAATAACCCTGACCACCCCGATGGACGAACCCATGAATCTGGCCCATCTGACAGACGCCACAGTTACACTCGAAGACATCACCGACGGAACACACCGCAGTCTTGAGACAGACGCAGAAGGTTTCTACCGCGATCCTCACCCGGGCATCGCAGGGCATGAATACCGTCTTACCGTCGAACGCAAAGGACAAATATACGAGGCCACCACTACAATGTATCCTCCTACGGAAATAGTCAGTCTTGAATTCAACTGGATAAAAATGCCTTATGACCATGTAGCCGTACTGCAGGGGAAGTTCCGCGACGATCCCGAAGTGCCGGGGCAATGCTATTGGGTCAAGCTTTACAGAAACGGCGAGATCTATCAGTGGGGAGAGATGGATGACCGCAGTGCAGTAGACGGAATCGGCAATTACTTTACAATGACGACCCGCATGGATACCGATGAAGAGGAAGATGACACCGTACTCTTCGACGGAGATATCATCACATGCACCATATGCCCGATTTCGAAGCAGATGCATGACTATCTCGAAGCTCTGCAGAATGACAGCAACGGTCCGGCCATGTTCTCCGGAGACAAATGTCTGGGATATTTCATGGCCACATCGCCCGTATCGGACAATATAGTCTTTCATCCTGATGACATTCCGGAATACAAATAATTTTCACAGCCTGATGTCATGAAATGCATAATCGTAGATGATGAACCTATAGCCCGCAAGGGTATGAGACGGCTCGTGGAGAGCCGCCCGGATCTGGAGCTGACAGCCACACTTGACAGTGCGGTAGCCGCAAGATCATTTCTGGAGACCAACGATGTGGATCTTATATTCCTCGACATAGAAATGCCGGAAGTGAGCGGTATCGAATTATCCAGAAAGATTCATGAAGACTGTATGGTCATATTCACCACCGCGTATTCGGAATACGCGCTTGAGAGCTATGAAGTGGAAGCCATAGATTATCTCGTCAAACCGATAGAGGCCTCACGTTTTAACAAAGCCGTCGACAAGGCCGCCGCGTATAAAAAAATGATAGATGACGCCCGTCAGGCCGCAGCAGTCAACAGAAATGAAATGGATTTCATGATAGTGAAAGCCGACCGTAAATATATGCGCATACGTTTCGACGACATAGCTTTTATCGAAGGACTGAAAGACTATCTTGTAATCCACCTTTCCGACCGACGCATATTGACCCGGATGACCATAAAATCAGCCGAAGAGACGTTGCCCACACATAGATTTCTCAGAGTCAGCAAATCATATATAGTCAATCTCGACAGAATCGATGCCTTCACCAACAATGACATTTACATAGGAGAAACGGAAATAGCCATCGGAATATCTTATAAGGAATCTGTAATTTCCAGACTCCTCACTCAATAATCATCTGGCCAATGCTCTCCCGCAGCTGTCTGAAATCATTTTATACTAATCAGATATGTCAGTATAAAATGATTTCAGACAGCTGCATATATGTTATAAAACATATATATTCAGCATGATTAATTTGCCAAATTTGGCTAAATTTGCATAATTTTAAATTTTTCAGTTTTTGGGATATGGTAACAGCTGACGCCTGAAACCATCAGGTATCCGCCGCATATCATGAAAAGCTGTTTCACACAATGGGACTATACTGACTTTTTTTCACATTATTAATTTTCAGATGTTACCAAAAAAAACAATCTTGACGTTGCTGACCGTATCAGCCGCCTGGCCGCTGTTTGCAGACGGCTTTTCCGCGCAGATAACGTCGGTGCCATCGCCTGCAGTTACAAACAAGGCGCTGGAAGTGAGAATCGAAACCCAGGACATGGGTTCGGAAGTGTATTGCTACACCTGGTGCAAGGATCTGAACGGAACCGAGAAAGCCCCCTGGACATGGGAAGGGGTGAATACCGACAAGTTCAGAATGAGCGGAAGCGGAGGGACCTACACCCTCTCCATCCCCGACATCAAGGCGTTCTATGGCCTTACCGATCAGGAGCTGACCGGACTTAAAAAGCTTGGATTCATAGCAAAGACCAAAAACGGCCAACAGACGGCCGATCTCGTCTTAAATGTCGAGCAGGGACGCACGGACGTCTACGGCGGTGGAGAGGGAACCTTGGCAGCCCCGTTCGTACTCAACACTGCCGCACATCTGGCCGAGTTCGCCGCTACCCCGCAGGACTGGGCCGCGGATGTTTATGTCAGACTCGGAGCCGACATAGACGCATCATCGATGACATCGTCCATCGGCAGCATGTCATCGCCATATCAGGGACATTTTGACGGAAACGGCCATACTGTCAGCAATCTCTCGCTTTCCGCCACAGATCTCGGATCAGCCACAGGCCTTTTCGGAGCGATCAGAGGCGCCGAAATAAAAGATCTCGGCATCAGGAACGCCAACGTGACAGGTGTCAACCATGTCGGTGTGCTCGCAGGCAAAGCCGAGAGCGGCACAATCGAGAGATGCTACGCAACCGGAGTCGTGTCGGGAGCATCCATATGCGTCGGCGGTCTTGTCGGCGAGAATAAGGGAGCGACAATCTCCGACTGCTATACCGGAGTCAGGGTCATCAACAGCGATGACTACGCCACCGGCGGAATAGTCGGCAAAAACGAAGGCTCTGTAAGAAACGTATATGCCGCAGGGGAAATATCAGGCAAGGATTATGTCGGAGGAATAGCCGGCGCCAATTACGGTACAATACGCAATTCTGTGGCTCTCAATTCCGCTGTAAAAGGCGTATATGAATACACTGCTCGTTTCGGCGGCAATGACAATTCCCTCAACGTATCTGAAAGCAACCACAGCTGGAACGCGATGGACAACGGCGGCTCGGACTGGACAGCACATGGTGATCACGCGTCACTCAGCAGCGCTTCGGAGCTCGGGGTGTTCTCTTCATTCAAAACGCTTACGGGATGGGATTTCGACAAGGTATGGGAATGGAAAGAGGAAAACGGCCGTGAATATCCCGCTCTACGCGGCATCGCGGCACAGTCCAGCCCGATAGACGAATCATTCTACGGAGTGCTCACAGGCATCGAGGAGATAATCGTGGCCGACAACACCGACATTCACGCCGGGCCGAATCCTTTTACCGACCATATCACCGTCACGGCATCCGCGCCCATCGCCACAGCAGAACTATATTCGCTCGCAGGTGTCAGAGCGGCCGCAGCCGTCTGTGACGGCAATGAGAGTGTGATTCTGAACACGGTGTCAGTCCCGTCGGGAATATACCTGCTGAAAGCCACCACAGCCACAGGATCTGAATCAACCTTCAAACTTATAAAACAGTAATAAGCCTACAAAATGAAATCAAACGGAATAAACATCCTTATGAAACGTTCTCTGTGGGCAGCCGCGCTCACAGCCGGAACATTCAGTCTGGCGGCAGACATAAATGCGGCCGACGCCACGCTCAACCGTCTTGAAATAAAGATAGGCGGATCAAACATACTTCAGAATTTCGATCCGAAAACCACTTCATATGAGATCGAGCTTGATGAAAACACCGCGAGTCTGGCCACATTCTCGGCCGCTCCATCCTCAAAAGAGGCGGTTGTCGACATCAACATCAACGGCAAATCATATACCAACCACACGCTCGGCAGTCTGCAGGGAGGCGAAAATGTGATAACCTATACCGTAAAGAACGGGACCTCTACCGAAACGTACACCATCAAACTCAAGACGCCGGAGACGATACGTCAGGAATACTTCACATGGAAGAACGCCAACATGTATTTCGTGTTGACAGACCGCTTCTATAACGGCGACACATCCAATGACGAAAGCTACCACCGTCACCGCACGGCAGGAGGAAGCGATGTCGGCACGTTCCATGGAGGCGATATCAAGGGTCTCACCGAGAAACTCGACTACCTTGACAAACTCGGTGTGAACGCCATATGGATCACCGCGCCCTACGAGCAGATGCACGGCTGGACCGGCGGCAAGAACGACGCTTTCGCCCACTACGCGTTCCACGGATATTACACGCTCGACTGGACTTTCATGGACCGCAACATGGGCACAATCGACGATATGCGCCGGTTCGTGACCGAAGCCCACAGACGCGGCATCCGCGTCGTGATGGACATAGTCCTCAACCATACGGGCTACTGCACGCTCGACGATTGTGTGGACTATGATTTCGGAAACTTCAACGGCACTCCTGCCGCAGGCTGGCTTCCATCCGGCGGCAAGTTCACCATGTGGGGCGACAATGAAATCTCTTTCAATGCCGACACCCAAGGAAAATGGGGCAACTGGTGGGGGCCGTGGGTACGTGCCTTCGGGGACCGCTCATGGGGAACGTCAGCAGGCTATGTCGTGCCGGGCAACGATGACAAGACACTCTCTCTGGCAGGTCTGCCGGATGTCGTGACAGAGCGCACACAGACTGTAGACATTCCTTCCTTCCTACTTAAGAAATGGGAGACTGAGAAAGGGGGCGACTATGACAATTACCGTCTGCCCAACGCCGAGGNNCATGGAGAACGAGCGGCAAGGGAGCCCCGGCCGACTATATAATCAACTGGCTTGCCGCATGGGTAGAATATTTCGGCATCGACGGCTTCAGATGCGACACGGCCAAACATGTCGAACTCTCGCGCTGGAACCAGCTCAAAAACGCATGCAAGACAGCCCTCCGGAACTGGCGGGCGAGCGACCGCGCCGACGAATATGCCAAAGGCTGGACCGATGATTTCTGGATGACCGGCGAATGCTTCGGCTGGCAGCACGGCGATACAGGATACTTCACTCAGGGAGGTTTCGACTCCATGATCAACTTTGCATTCAACAGCACAGAGGGTGGAACCGGACGCACCCCGACCGTGGATGACTGGTCATATTATTCAGGTTTCTGCAACGGTGCCAACGGCCGTCAGGTTCTCAACTACGTGTCAAGCCACGACACCGGCCTCCACCGTCCGGGCGATCAGAAGAATGTAGCGACAATGCTTCTTCTCTGCCCCGGAGGCGCACAGATCTACTATGGCGACGAGACCTCGCGTCCCGTGATAGACGGCAAAGGTGACGCAGGAATGGCTACCCGGGGGGATTTCAACTGGGATGCCGTCGACAACGACGTCAACCTGCACTGGCAGAAAATAGGACAGTTCCGCCGACGCAACCCGGCTGTAGGAGCGGGAACGCAGACATCACTCGGCGACAATACCTATGGACGCAAATTCTCGGAGAACGGCTACAGCAACGCTGTGGCAATACGTCTCAACACAACTGCCGGACAATCCTATACAGTCAATACCGGCGATCTCTTTGCAGAAGGCACACGCGTCATGGACGGTTACAACACTTCCAATTCAGCAGTCGTATCAGGCGGCAAAGTCACCATGACCGCTTACGGACCGGTACTTCTCATAGAAGAATACGGCACTGTCGGCGGAGGTCCGGTACCACCGATACCGCCGACTCCGTCAAAACCGACGATCAGCGCATCTCCGGCAGACGGCACGACATTTACCGACAACATCACCGTAAGTCTCTTCGTCAGTCCTGCCACCGATATCTACTATACGGTCGACGGCACGGAGCCTTCCGCCGCATCGGCACGCTACACCACTCCCCTTACCTTTACAGAAACCACGACACTCAAGGCATATGCCGCCAACGAGGCCGGCCAGACCGTAAAATCGTTTACATATACCAAAACCCAGGGTGGCGATGACAACGACAAATATTATGTGTATTTCGTAAATGACCGCAACTGGGATGTCAAGGTAAGGGCATGGAACAATTCGGGAAACTGCAATGTCAACAGCACTTATCCCGGCGACAGCATGACTGAGAAGAACGGTGTACTCTACTGGGAGGCGCCAGAGGGAAAGATTCCCACTCAGATCATATTCAGCAACAACGGCGGAGAAAGGGCCGGCAATGGCGATCTCGATTTCGTCAACGGCCATACCTACAAGGCCGACGGATCGCACAGTCTTGTACAATATGGTCCGGTGAAGCCCTCCATATCCGTCTCTCCTGCCGGCGGCACGCTGAAAGGCAACGGTACGATAACAATAACCATCGGCAATGAGGCGACATCGGCAAACGGATCCTTCGACAGCCGGCCCATAACCGTGGCCAACGGCACGACGACTCTCTCAGTAAGCGACTACCTTGCGGACGGCGAGACTGCCGCAATGACAATCTCGGCCACAAACACAGCCGGCACTACCGACTACACCTGTACTTTCACGCGCGATGACACAGAACCCGTCTACACTCTGTCGGGAGACTGGCGCGAGCTGTCGATATATCAGATTATGGTTGGTTCGTTCCAGCACGGCGAAGGAGGTGCGTCAGGCTACTCTGACATGTGGGGACCCGAAGGACACCGCAAAAACGGAAACCTGCGCGGCATAATCAACTCGCTCGATTATATAAAAGAGCTCGGCATGAACGCCATCTGGATGACTCCAATTTTCGACTCCACCAACGGAAACGGCGGAGAAAAACTTCAGGCTACCGGCTATTTCTGCACGAACTATTTCAAGATCGACCCGAAATTCGGAACCGAAGAGGAATTCGACGAACTCATTCGCAAGGCTCATGAAAAGGGCATCTACGTAATTCTCGACGGTGTGTTCGGTCATCACGGCGGCGTTACAGCGTCCTCGCCAAACGGCAATCGCATCGACGTCACGACATCGCAGAACGTACGCGGATCCGATTCAGGAAACGTAGCATACGCCGCATCACTCGAATATTTCAAGGAGGTGATCCGCTACTGGATGGAACGCGGAGTCGACGGCTGGCGTCTTGACCAGTGCTATCAGGCATATCAGGGAGGCCACAACTACTGGCATGAATTGCGTCAGGAAGCAGAGAATGTGGCAGCGGAAAGAAAGGCGCGCGGCGAACAGTGGGGCACTCTGGCCTTCATGGTCGGTGAGGACTGGACTTCCGCACCCAATATCACCACTACCCAGCAGGACGGACTCAAGAGCGTGATGGACTTCGACGGAAAGGACAATCTCGTAAACCTGAGTTCAGGTGTCGGTTCGATCGGCTGGTTCATTACTTCGGATGCGGCAGCCAGAGGCTATAAGGACGCTGGAGTAAACCCGACTGTATTTCTGAGCAACCATGACACATCGCGCGTAGGCGACTTCGTAGACGTGAACAGCAGACCCAAAGAACTCATGACCCGGCACGCGGCCGTAGCCGCATATTCAGGTCCGACGTGCACTTACTACGGCGATGAGATCGGCGACAAGAGCGGCAACGGCAATGCCGACAACAAGGCGCGCACATCGGGACGTCTGTCCGGATTCACTCCCAACGAACAGATGGTCCACGACTATGTGGCCAAGGTATTCAAGGCCCGTGCTGAAAATCCGGCATTGTGGCGTGGCTCCGCCTCCCGCGAAGACATCGGCAACACCTGCGTGAAGATAACCAAGACCGACGCCGTGACCGGAAACAAGGTAATTGTAATCTTCTCCTCCGCCGACACCAACGTATCGATCGGCGGCACAGGTCTCGATCTGATAAACGGCGGCAATGTCAGCAGTACTGTAAACGTAAAGGCATGGGAGCCGGCATTCATAAAAATGAACTGATACTCTCCACGCCCGTCCAATAAAATAAAGAAGCAGCCTTAAGGCTGCTTC
>DAAV01000066.1 GCA_001701295.1 Bacteroidales bacterium H10 | reverse complement strand
GTATCACCTTTGGCGAGGATGAACTGAGGGAAGCCGATGAATCGCGGCTTATCATCGTTGAAAGTCGGCTCATAAACGGCATAGCCTTTCCACTCGCCGAGATACTCCGCGCCGTCATAGATGCTTGATTTGGCTAATTTTTGCGCCTTGGATAAATATTTGTCTGCCATAATTTTGTTATATCAGTAGAAATTATTAATTTTACAACGGAGTATTCCACCAGCGGCTCAGAAGCAGCCCGGATTCGTTCCCCCTGCCGCCGCATTTAAAAGGCGTTCTGTTATTTCAGAAAGCCTTTTATTTTTTGTTTATAGGAGCCACTAAATAGAGAACCTATACCTATTTCCTTAATTTGATTATACTTATTAATCAAAATCACATCTCCCAGTGGCAAATCATTTCGTTTCATATATTCTATTGTATCTCTGAATTGACCTGCATCCATCTTCTCAAGTTTAAGAACGACAGCTCCGGCTTGATTGAATCCTTCTGCGAGATGCTGTTGAAGCGTATTGAATTTCGTAGATGCACTATACTTGAAATCGACAATGCGCGGAATATCCTTGAATTTAGTCAAGGCATCAGCCATTATCTCGTTATCATGTTCGGGAAGGAACACAACATCCCTACCGGCTCTATTCAAGGCATAAGCCATTTGCTTAGTCTTTGGCCAATATGCGTCCTTAATAATAGATACGAAAATCGAGAAATTTGAAAATAGATAAATACAATGAGTATTAGGCGGTTAGCTGATTCGTCTATTCGTTGGTTTTACCCTGTTTTCGGGAAATTTCGCTATTCAGTACACTTTTAGTACAATCCGATTGTTAATAGTTCTATAACGCTATTTTAATAATCTTCAACCATCATCTAAATTTGCGCAACAAACAAATTTACCTATGGCAAGAATAGACAACCGAAACAAACAAAACCCCAAGCTGCTGCAAGCCGAACTGAGCGACGGACGCGCCAGCCTGTATCTGGAATATTACCTCGGACGCTCCGAAACTCCTGTGCTTGACGAGGACGGGCAACAGGTGCTTTACACCGAAGGAGCAATGAAAGGGCGACCAAAGTTCAAGGTCAAGCACGCAAGGAAAAGAGAAAACCTCAATCTCTATATATGGGTGCATCCGCGCTCCACGCAGGAGCGGTTGCAGAACAAGAACACCCTCGCACTCGCCGAGAAGATAAGGTTTGAGCGTGAACAGGAGTTTCTGATGCACCGCGAGGGTTACAGGCTGAAAAAGGACAGGAGCGTCAACTTCCTTGACTATTT
Organism: Bacteroidales bacterium H10; assembly: GCA_001701295.1. Lineage (GTDB taxonomy): Bacteria > Bacteroidota > Bacteroidia > Bacteroidales > Muribaculaceae > Lepagella. Next base: position 14,319 of record DAAV01000066.1, on the reverse strand, counting down.
TCAGAAATACCTCGACAACTATACGAAAGCCGATGTAGCTTCAATGAAAACCGCCCTTACGAAATTCAAGCGATTTCTTGAGGCATCCTCGAAATATGATATTTTCCGTCAGTTCATCCGGGCAGACCAGATAACGAAGTCCATGATGACCGACTTTGCGGAATATCTGCAAGCCAACGGACGGGGCGAGGGTCCGGCGGCAACTTTCCACCGTTTCAAAAAGGTTCTTCGCGTCGCAATGGAGGATGAACTCATAAGGAAGAACCCCTGCGACGGCATCATACTTATCCGTGGGGAAAACGTGCTGAAAAAGGAGATACTGTTGCCGGATGAAATCAACACGCTCCTTTCCACGCCCTGCAACTGCAAATATCCCGATATACAGCGTGCCTTCGCCCTGTCTCTTTTCACAGGGATAAGGTTCTGCGATGTGAGAAGATTGAGATACCGGGATATAGACTACACCGCGCAGACACTGAAATTCCAGCAGAGCAAGACCAGAGACCGCAGTAACCACAGTTGGGTGCTGATGCCGTTGAACGACCATCTTCTGACACTCATAGGGCAACCCTCCGATGATACCAATCCGGACGCATTGCTGTTCGACCTTCCAAGCTATGCCTCCTGCCACGATGTCATTTTAAGATGGGTTGAGAAAGCCGGGATTAAGAAACATATATCATGGCATTGTGCCCGGCACAGTTTCGCAGTAAATGTACTCAACGGCGGGGCGAACATCAAGACCCTCGCAAGCCTTTTGGGACATAGCGGGATAAAGCATACTGAAAAATACACGAGAGCGATTGACAGTCTCCGGCAGGACGCCATAAACAGCCTCGGCAACATCATAATACCGCAGACCACACCGACACACGCGGTGAAATAAATTTATAACCACGACATATCAGAGCAGCCCGACGGTGCAACCTCTTGAAACAGAGGCCTGCGCCGTCGCTGTTTTCTGCCGTTTGCTGTCAAGGGCAGATGTTAACGGATTATAAAATAACAGGGAACTACCTGAGGAATACCTCAGCAGGGTTCCGGCTTATGGCGAACTTTGCGGTGTCGTCAAACGGAAAGGCAACGAAAGAAAAACGATGAAAAGACAAATTATTTTCGGGAATGTTCCCGGAACGTTCCCAAGTCCCCTTCCTGCGTTGCCATACCTTTGCGACACAAAAGAATTACAAACTAAAATTCAAAATTATGATGAATGAAATTATCGTGGTTCCGATTCATCAGGTCAAGGACATGATACAGTCGGCGGTCAAGGAGTGCGTGACCGAGATAATGGCACTCGCCAATCCCGGAAAGGATGCCGAATCCGTCGATATGGACGGGGCGGTGAAATATCTCAACGCCAACGGTTACAGAATCAAGAAAAGCCAGCTCTACAAGCTCACATCAGCCGGGGAGGTTCCCTTCCACAAATTCGGTTCACGGCTCCATTTCCGCATCGCCGAGCTTACCCGGTGGGCAAGCCAGAGGCTCATCAACGGAAACGCCATCGGGGTACTCGACCCCGTTATTGTCAAACCCTCAAACACTTCACGCCGATGAACGAGAACATTACACCCAATCCACAGCAGACAGTATCGCTGACCGTGGCAGACCTGTGGGAGAAATCACTCCTGCGCATAACGGACGAGTGCAAGGCAGACACCGAGGTGCTTTTCTGCAACGGTGCGGTAATAGGCACCCTGGGCAATTTCTCGGCATCCACCGGGAAAGCCAAGAGTCGGAAGACATTTAATGTCACGGCACTGACGGCGGCGGCACTGAAGAACGGCGAGGTGCTTGCCTATATAGGCGAGATGCCAGAGGACAAGAGAGGCGTGCTTTACATCGACACGGAGCAAAGCCCCTACCACTGTCAGCGCGTGATATGGCGCATACTGCGTCTCGCGGGGCTGCCTGTTGACAGCCAGCCCGAAAATTTCAAGTTCGCCTCCCTGCGCCCGTATTCGCCGGAGCAGCGTCTGGCGATGATAGACCACGCCATATCCACCACTCCCGGAATAGGTCTTGTGGTTATAGACNNGACCTGATGTATGACATCAACAACGCCACCGAAGCCACCAATGTGATAACCAAGCTCATGGCATGGACTGACCGCTATCAGATACACATCCACACCGTTCTCCACCAGAATAAGGCGGACGACAACGTGAGGGGACATATAGGCACCGAACTCAACAACAAGGCGGAGACTGTGTTGCAGATAGCCAAGAACACGGAAGACACCGCCGTCAGTGAGATAACCGCGCCTCTTATACGCTCCATCGACATGGAGCCTGTCGCCTTCACCGTCAACGACGAGGGTCTGCCGGAACAGAAGTTCGGACACGAATTCGGCAAGAAGGCTGTAAAACGAGGATTCAGCTATACGGAGCTGACCGAGGAACAGCACCGTGCCGCTCTGGAGGCCTCATTCGCCAATGGCCCGATAAAGAAATACAGGAACCTGATTCCGGCTCTCATGGAGAATTATGCGGCCACCGCCGGATTCAAACGCAGTTACACCATAATCACGGAACTCAAAAAATTTCTCTCCTACAAGCGGATGATTGTGAGGGATGACAGGCTGAAAGCCTATGTATATAACCCGGAGGCCCGCTATTGCCCCGTGTCGAAAACAGGTACAGTATAGTACGGGGGCGTATATATTAGGATTATACTCCGAAAACACACATCAACAAATACCAAGAATGGAATTATGATCAGCGAAATCAAAAACATTCCGCTTGCCGATTTTCTGTCCTCACTCGGACACGAGCCGGCGGCAAGAAAAGGGAACAGGCTGTGGTACCGCTCTCCGTTGAGGCAGGAGACCACACCGTCGTTCAAGGTCGAGACAACGCTCAACTGCTGGTATGATTTTGGTATCGGCAAGGGAGGCGACATAATAGACCTCGCCAGACTTGTTTACCGCTCCGACAATATAGGATATATTTCGGACATCATCCTGCGGGGATGCGCCGCGCCATCGGCACGGACAGTCGCATTGTCTTTTCTTTGCGGAGCAAAGCGTCAAGGACGATTAGCACCGCGACCCTCCGCACCGAAAACGGGAGATATAAAGATAGTGCCATTAGGACACCCCGCACTTCTCGCATACCTCAAAGAGCGGGGTATCCCGGCACACATAGCCGTGGCAGTTTGCAGGGAGGCTCATTACAGCGTCAACGGCAAACCGTATTTTGCCGTCGCATTCGGGAATGTCAACGGAGGCTGGGAACTGCGCAACAAGTATTTCAAGGGTTGCGCCGGACACAAGGACATATCCTGTGTGCCGTGGTCAAGAGACGGTCCGTCATCAGAGTGCGCCGTGTTCGAGGGATTCATTGATTATCTCTCGGCACTCACTCTCGGACTGATACCGGGATGCGACGCCATAGTGCTTAACTCCGTTGCCAATGTCAACAAGGCGATCACGGTATTGCGGGATTACAGCGACATCCGCTGTTTCTTTGACAACGATGATGCAGGGAAAACAGCGTTGCAACGGTTGACCGCTGTTCCGGGAAAACACATCACCGACTGCTCACACCGCTATAACGGTTACAATGACCTTAACGACTATCTGGTAGCTGCCGCAACGGCTGACGGCAGGTGATGTGAAATGACAGAGTGACGAATCATATAAATGACAATTCACTTATCGTATCATCAAAGTGACAGATAATATAATCCTTCTGTAACAGACACACGTATTCACCTGCACACATATTCACTTGTGTATGTCTGCACGCAGATATATGGGGATTTATAGAGGTGCATACGCATGAAATCAGCGGGTAGTTTCGCGCTGCGCAAAACTGTTTTTGTGGTTGCAGACGGAAGGGAGCGAGTTTATGTTTTCGTATTACAAGTAATCCCGAAAACCGACCGCTCCCGATGGTCACACAAAACACGACATAAACACATACCGAAAATGAAGACAACCAAGAAATGCCCGGCAAAAGGGCGACCCCGGCTGGATGCCGAAAAGAGAAAATCAATACTCATAACCGTAAAACTCGATGTGGAGCAGTACGGCGAAATAATGGGAAAGGCGGTAACCGCAGGTCTCAACAAGTCGGAATACCTGCGCCACGCCGCCCTCCGCTGTACCGTCGTGCCACGACTTTCGGCGAAGGATTTACAGGCTATACGCGACCTTCAGGGAATAAAAAACAATCTGAACAGTGCCGTCAAATTCATCAATTATTTTATGAAAATGAACGGCAAGGCGGACGGTCAGCAACTCATCGACAGTGTAGGAATGACACTGAAATGCGTCAGGTTCATAACTGATCTGATTGAAAAATACCGTAACGGAGGATGATAAGCCATGTTCGGAAAGATAACAAAAGGGAGCGGATTCCGTGGCTGCATCGAATATGTTACCCGCAGGAAAAAGGACGGTCCCGACGGTACGCCCTGCGATGAATGGAGGCTTATTGATTCCGGCAGCATCGGCGGCGAGGAAGACCGCGAGGAGATAATCCGCTCTTTCGAGGATAACCGCTCCCTGAATCCGAGAGTGAAAAATCCAGTCGGGCATATCTCGCTCAACTTCGATGCGGAGGATGCCGACAGGCTCGATGATGCCCTCATGGTGAAGATTGCCGGAAAATATATGGAGCGCATGGGCATCGTTGACACCCCATATATCATAGTGCGCCATTTCGATAAGGCACATCCCCACTGCCATATTGTGTTCAGTAGAATCGACAACCATGCCGGAACAATATCGGACAAAAACGACTATGAACGCAACCGGGATATATGCAAAGACCTCACACGGGAGTACAACCTTAAAATCAGCGAGGGCAAAGGAAATACCAATGTCAACCGCCTGCGCGGTGCCGAGAAAGTGAAATACCGGCTGTTCCACATCATCGACGGCGCATGGAACAATCCGGGCGTGAACAGTTGGGAAAAGTTTGAGAAATGGCTCAGAGCCGGAGGTGTCAGTGTGGAATACAAATGCCGGAAGGGAACATCCATCCGGGAAGGTGTCTCCTTCATCTATGAAGGCAGGAAGTTTTCAGGGTCGAAGGTTGACAGGAAGTTCAGTTTCGGGAATCTTGACAGGCATTTCACGGAGTTGCAGAAAGCGTCAACCCGTGTTACATCGGGACAGACACAAAGACAGACGGAGGTTCAGCAACCCGCCGTCACGGTCAGTGTTCCGAATATAGGCGGCTCGCCTGTCGAGGAACAGGGCTGGTCATGCGGAGGCGACAACGAGACCTGGCCGGAGTTCCGTGCGAGACATCCCGACCTGTCGCCTAAAGAGGCCCTTCGCCGTTTCCACGCGAAGAAAAGAGGCGGTAAAATAAACGGGGGATTTCATTTGTAGATCAGATTAAGAGCTTGTCTAAATTTTATTGATTAAAAATTTTATGGCAGCAAAATCAATCATTTCTTCTGCGGATTCGTTCAGAATCTCATAGTTACGTGCGAGCCGTCTGCAAGAATCGAGCCATGCGAAAGTTCGTTCGACCACCCATCGCAGAGGTTTCGGCAAGAATCCCTTGACACCGTTTGGAGTGTTGGACACTTCAAGCTCGATTCCGAAGTCTTTCTCGATGTCCGCCGCCACATCCCCTCGGTAACCACGGTCCACAAGAACTTTTTCAAGCTCCTCCCATGTGTCATCGGCCTGCCGGCATAACTCATGAGCCATCTTTGAATCATGGATTCCGGCATTGCAGACTTTTCTTGCCAGGATGAATCCGTTACGGTCGGCGATGATGTTTCTTTTGACGCCTTTGACTTTCTTGTTACCGTCATAACCGTTATCTCCTTGCTTACTACCCCATTTGACACTCTGCGCATCCAATGCCCCGACTGATGGGGATGATGTCTGGCCACGCCCTTTGCGGACCTTGCGGACAAGTTTCTGAAGGAAATGCTCGACACGGCCATCAGACCGCCATTTGCAGTAGTAATAAAAGACGCTCCTCCATTTAGGGTAGTCATTCGGAATTCTGCGCCATTGGCAACCGCTGGCCAGCAGATACAGTATGGCCTCGAACACCGACTGGAGAGAATATTTACGCTTCCGACTGTCATTTTCAAGGAATTCTTTGTTAATATAAGACCATTGACCCTCGGTCAAGTGTGTCTGATAGAGATTCTTTTTATGCATAGTATTATATTTTTCTCCTTCAACACCTTGATTGAGGGTTTGTTATGCCCTATAACAAATTTTTACTCTTATTTTTAGACAAGCTCTAAGATCTGCGTGTCAACCCGACACAAAAGCGTGCATCTATTTTCACTCCTACTCTTGTGGGCTCTGGATTGCCTATGGAAGTCAGAGGTCAATGGATGCACGCTATGCAGACGCATAGCATAGCATCGCCTCAGTTCTTCCATTAATAAATGTTCCAGATTTACAAGAGAACTTCTGCGAAGTTATGTTATACTGTATTTTCTATGCGACAGGCTCTCCCGTCGCCTATATTTCCAAATTCGCCACAAAGATAATGATTTTCGGCGGATTATGGGCTATCTCAGTCGCTGTTTCAGCGCAATCCGTAGAAACGGAGCTTGTAACTGAGGGTTGAACGGCTTATCTTCAAAATCCTTGCAGCCTCCGACATATTGCCGTTTGAGCGTTCAATCGCCTTGGCTATCTGCTTTTTCTCGATGTCCTCGTTTTTGAGGGTAAGCACATCGGGCACTTCCGGCTCCGACTGGAAGAAGGTGATGTCCTCTTTCGTTATCGTGTCCTCTTTGGTGTGGAAGGCGGCAAAGAGAATCACATCCTTCAGCTCACGCACGTTGCCGGGCCACGGATATGTCCTCAACGCCTTTCTCGCCGATAGATTGAGCTTCTTTTTCTCCATGCCTGTCTTTTGTGAGTATTCTCCGAGAAAGTAATCGGCAAGCGGCTCTATGTCTTCAATCGTCTCACGCAACGGGGGCATCACAATCTCTGCCTGTCTCAATATGTAATAGAGGTTGGGGCGGAATGTCTTTGCCGTGACCATGCCCAGCAGGTCGGGGTCTGCCGTGCCTATGACGCGCACATCGGGATGTTCGGTTTCGAGGATATGGAGCATCACCGACTGTTTGTCGAAGTTGAGCAGATGCACGTTCTTTATTATGATTGTGCCTCTGGCGCATTTGCCGAAATAACCCTTGATGCGGTTATATATCTCGCTCTGTTCAGATTTCGGGTTGTGGTTCCCGACAAGGGCGGCACTTCCGGCATCAAGCACGATGCAGGGGCTTTCGGTTCTTGAACTGTTTAGATAAATCTGGCGCGCTATCTGTTCCTTCCCCGTGCCACTCTCGCCGAACACTATCACGTTGGCGTTGGTGGCGGCGATGTTCCGCACCGTTTCCTCGATGCGTCTGAAAGTGTCGCTCCTGCGGGGTATCAGGCTGTCATCGAGGACAAGCACGGCGTTTTCGGGTCTGGCATACCTGCCGACCGTCTCGACGAGCTGCTTGTCAATCGCCGGACGCTGCACCACATCCACGGCTCCGCCGTCGCGCATCACCGAGAGAAGATCCACGGCGTTCAGATTGTCCACTACGGCAATAACCGGGAATTTATATCCCTCTTGCTTTTGCCAGTTGATTAACTCTTGCGCGGTGCCGTGGGCGAATTTCATCGCCGTAACCACGACCGCACCGGGTGGCAGTTTTGCCACCTCTTCCTTTGCAGCCTCCATATTCTCGACAACAATCGGCTCATAGCCGTGCTTGACAAGCAAGCCCGACATAAGCCGACGGTCGGATTCGGAGGCATCCACAATCATTACTTTCATTGTATTTATTACTTCTTGAAATATAAAGTGTTTTAATCCTATCATAAGCTCAGATTAGAGATTGTAGATAGCTATTATATTGATGATAGTGTTCTGGTGTCAAACACCGACATACAGAAAGACATTTGTTTCAGTCGTATTTATGATACATTCTACTTAATCTTACAAATAAGTACTTAGCAACCTTAAAATATTTGTGACGACAACTCCGGGCGTTGGTCATGATGCCAGTAGGGATAGGGTTTGGACGTCTTGCTGACAACATCAAGACGCTGGATTTGTTCTGCCGTAAGTTTCCAGTCCACCGCACCGAGGTTTTGGCGGAGTTGTTCTTCAGAGCTGGCTCCGATGACGAGGCTGCATACCGTAGGGCGTTGCAGCAACCAGTTCAAAGCTACTTGAGCCACGGTCTTTCCAGTTTCCACTGCCAGTTCGTCTAATACATCAATTATGTTATACAGGCGGTCGTAGGAGACAACGTTATCTCTTACAGGTGCACCGCCACGTGCCACTCTTCCGTTTTGCGGCACGGGATTGTTCCTGCGGTAGCGGCCACCAAGACGCCCGGCGGCAAGCGGACTCCATACAACCGTGCCTATCTGTTGATCAATACCAAGCGGCATCAGTTCCCATTCAAAGTCTCGATTGAGCAAAGAATAATAGACCTGATGTGCCACATAACGACTCCATCCGCGACGTTCCGACACTGATAGCGACTTCATCAACTGCCAACCTGCAAAATTGGAACAGCCGATATAACGGATTTTCCCGCTTGTTATCATATCTTCCAATGCCCGTAAGGTTTCCTCCACAGGAGTATTCGCATCGAAGCCGTGTATGTAATAAAGGTCTATATGATCTGTATTGAGACGGCGCAGACTCGCCTCACATGCTTCTATCAGATGGAAACGCGATGCGCCTTCCTCGTTACGGCTGTTTCCCATGGAGAATGTCCCTTTGGTGGCTATGAGCGCCCTGTTACGCTTTCCGGCAATCGCCTTGCCCAATATTTCTTCGGAAAGTCCGCGTGAGTATATATCTGCTGTATCAAACATATTAAGTCCAGCATCCAGACACATATCAATCATACGGGTGGCTTCCTCCACTCCCGTGTGTCCCCAGCCCTCGAAGCCGTGAGAGCCGCCGAATGTTCCTGTTCCCAAAGTCAAAGCCGGGACATAGAATCCCGAACCGTTTAATTTACGATATTCCATATTTCTGATTTATTTTTTAATTCATGCAAGCAACATAAGTACCGACAACCCCGTTGCGGCAGTCGTAGCATTGCGGAATCCCTTTTCCGGCAATCGTTTTACCAAAAGTATGCCCGCGACACCACCCAACAAAACAAACGGGATGGTATAGACATCCAGCACCAGAGACCAGATTGTGATATTATCCCATGCAAGTATCTGTACCGGAATTTTCAAATAGTTGATTACAAGGAAGAACCATGCGTTTGTGCCGACAAAACTATATTTCGGCATCCTTATCGACAGTAGATAAATAGCCATTACCGGACCTGCGGCGTTGCCTATCATCGTAGTGAAACCGCCCATAAGTCCGAAAAGCGGACTGAACCACCAGTACGAAGACAGGCTGTTTTCTTTCCCTTTCCGGTCTGTCCAGAGCATAACGAGCATGATTGCGGCAAGACAGCCTCCCATAAGGTGCTTAAACTCAGTAGGAGGAACAATCTTATCTACAAACAAAGCCACGACAAATCCTGCCAAAGCAGCTGGAAGCAGTTTGAAAACGTATTTCCATTCTGCTTTGCGTCGGTAATAAAGTACCGCGATTAAATCAGCCGCACATAAGATTGGCAAAATCAATCCGGTCGAAGGTTTTGCTCCGAAAGCAAGAGCCATAAGAGGAACTGATATGAGACTTAATCCTTGTATGCCGGTTTTGGACATGCCAATTATGAAGGCAGACAAAAAGAGTATCCCCCACTGTATGGGGGATTGAATCCACATTGAAAGATCCATTATATCATGTGTTTTTATAGTCCGAGAACGCGCGTTAATTCCTGCCGCATGATGTCGGCATCCACATCGTTGCCCGTCCAGTATTTGAGGGCTATTACTGCTTGATTGACAAGCATATTCATGCCGGGCAAGACATGCCGGCATCCTTTGCTTATGGCATCCTTGACGAAATGCGTGTAGGCGGGATTAGGGATGCAGTCGGCAACCACCATATGCGGCTTTAATGTGTCCGCATTGATATTCAGTCGCTGCTCCACATTAGGATACAGACCTACGGATGTTGCGTTGATTACTATGTCCGTATCTGCCGGAATGTTGAAAATGTGGTCCCATAAGACAAATGAAGCACTTGTCGGCGTGTGTTGGTTGAGCATATCAACCAAAATCTGTCCGTCTTCAGAAATATTTACGACTGTTATTTCCGAAGCTCCGGCCAGTGCCATCTCAACACAGATGGCGCGAGACGCCCCGCCAGCACCGAACACAACCAGTTTCTTTCCCTGCACGGATGTCACTTCCGATATGGCCTTTACAAAGCCCTTGCCATCAGTGTTCTCTCCACGTGTTTTTCCGTTTTTTTCGATGATGACCGTATTGACCGCACCGATAATCTTGGCAGACTCGCCTATTTCATCAAGGTATTTGATGACCTCCACTTTGTTCGGAATGGAGCAGTTAAAGCCTCTCCAACCCATCGCCTTTGCTCCTGCCACAGCAGCTTCAAGTTTTTCGGGACCAACCTCGCAATTGATGTAACGGTAGTGCATTTTGTGGTGGCGGAATGCTGCTTCCATAATTGACACTGTCGGGTTTTCTGCCGCAGGCTTTGCGAAAGAGCCTACCAGTCCCGGAAGGAAGTCGGGGGCTGGATTGTAATTTTTCAAATCGTTGATACTCATGACGGGATAATTATAAAGTTTGCTAAATTCAATTATTTCGGGCAGCTTTGCCATTGTGCCATCGTCATTGGTCAGTTCACACAACACCGCGTAAGGCTGGAGACCGGCCAATTTCATGAGTTCCACGCTTCCCTCGGTATGTCCTTCCCTTTCCTTGACTCCTCCCGGACGGGCAATCAACGGGAATACGTGTCCCGGACTATGGAGCGATTGAGGCGTAGCTTTTTCCGCGATAGCGGCTTTTATCGTCTTGACACGGTCTGCGGCCGATACCCCGGTTGTCACTCCTTCGGCGGCTTCGATGGAAATGGTGAAGGCAGTACCGTATGTGCTGGTGTTATGCTCTACCATAAGCGGCAGATTAAGTTCTTCCGCTTTTTCCTGAGTAATGCACAGGCATACTATACCGCTGCAATGGCGGATCATGCAGGCCATATCCTTTTCTGATATGGTCTGTGCCGGAAAAATTAGATCGCCTTCATTCTCCCTGTCCTCATCATCGACTAACAAGACACCCTTTCCGGCTTTAATAGCCGAAATTGCATTTTTCACTCTTGCGGTACTGTCTCCAAATACCGCCAACAAATTATCATGTTCCATTATTTTATTCATTTGGCCGTTATTTGTTTCTCACAGAATTCGATTTTTTCCTTATTGGGTCCGATGATGGTAAAAAATCGGACACCATATTCCCAGAAAGGCAGGAATCGGATATTGTCATCCAACATTTCGTAACCCAGTTCCTTAATCTTGGAAAACACCGCATCGATATCTGTCACATTTAATGCTATGTGGTCTATTGCCCCGGATTTCATTGAGGCTTGTTTGTTTTCATAAACTTCCATGATGAGATTTCCCAACTGAAGGAAAACTACTGATGTTCCATCCTGTTCATTGATGGTCTGCCATACGATTCCAAATCCTAACCCTTTATAAAACAGAATACTTTTCTGAATATCATCTGTTGGTACCCCTACATGTTGAATTCCTGTAATTTTTGTTCTTATATCCATAGTGGCATTATTTTAGAATGAAATTCCTGATTGTGCGCAATACTCCATTGTCATCATTGGAAGGTGCTATATAACGTGCGAAACATTTTAATTCTTCCGCTGAATTTGCCATCGCATAACTGTTGGATACAGCCTGAAGCATTTCCGCATCGTTCATCTGGTCACCGAAAGCCATGCACTCATCAGCTTTTACCGACATGTAGTTCTGAAGGAATATTAACGCGTTGCCCTTATTGGCTTCCTGATGACTTACATCAAGCCAATTCTGACCGGACACAACAACTTTAAGAGAATCGTTAAAGTGTTGTAGCACGGGATAACTGTTAATTGAAGAACCGCCAAAGTCATATACGGCGATTTTAAGAAACCTATCATCTGTAATCTCCAAAAGGTCAGGAACCAAGTCACATCTTTCGTAATAAGTGCGGGCTTGTTTTACAAATTCCGGCATGTCGTTTTCTATATATGCTTTACCTTTGCCGCACAACACCGGAAATGCTCCCTCGATACCTCTGACCTCACGAATGACTTTATGTGCTTCATTCACGGGGATATCGACAACCAGTAATTCCTGAGACCTAAAAACTACATATGTGCCATTTTCCGCAACAAACATAATGTCGTCCTTTACCCTGTTGAAAAGTTTCAGCAGGTTATAGTATTGCCTGCCGCTTGCTGCAACAAACATGACCCCTTTTTCTTTCAGACTCTCAAACACGGAAAAGAATTCCGGATTCAGTCTCCCTTTCGAGTCCAAAAGGGTTCCATCCATATCCGCTGCAATCAATTTTATAGCTCGTTTTTCCATATTTTTACAGATTCTGCTATTGTTTTTATTTTGACATTGCAAAGGTACGGCCAAAAATTGAGTTGTACTTTCATAATATTTGCAGTTTTATTCGTTATATTTGCAGCTCAATAGAAAGTTTGATTATGGCTGTATTAGAACGCAAGATCATACACGGTATGGCTACGCAGTGTAGCCACATATCCTATCCACAGTTTGTGCTTCCACTTCACAAACACATGGAGTTTGAAATCATGCTGTTTACAAAAGGGGGCGGAAAGCAGTTCGTGGGTGAAGGCGTATCTGAGTTCCGCGCCGGCGATGTCGCGCTCATCGGGAGCAATGTCCCCCACCTGCATCTGTGCGGTTCCAAACTATCACCTGCCACATTCGACAATGGTGCAAAATATGAGCCATGTGCAGGCGAGGCGATTCAGTTTCTCCCAGATCTGTTTCCTGCATATATGCACGACCTTCCAGACTACCGTCCAATACACAAGTTGCTGAAAAAAAGTCAGTATGGAGTGCGTTTCTACGACGAAAGTGTGTACGAAGATATATTGGAGATGCTTGGCGAATTGGACAGTTCGGAATACACCGCACGCATCATCTGTCTGCTCCGTATGCTGGACAGACTGTGCCGTTGTAGCCACACCGAACTGTTGTCAGACACGGCATACAACAGTTCCAACTGCATATCTGACGTAAATGAACCCGTTAATAAAGTGTATGCCTACTTGTACAATCATTTCAAAGATTCTATTTCCCTGTCAGACATTGCCGCATATGTTAAGCAAAACCAGTCTGCGCTCTGTCGTTACTTCAAGAAACGCACCGACAAAAGCATTTTCCAATGTCTTGCTGAAATAAGAATAGAACACGCCTGCAAGTTGCTTGCCTATTCGGAAATGACGATTTCACAGGTCGCCTACGAGTCGGGCTATAACAGCCTTACACATTTTATTTCACNNAAGCTTACAACGCAGAAACCTTCAGAATATAGAGCACTGATAAAATCGTAAATTGCGATAATTGCTTTAGTATTCCGAATTTATGCTAAACCCTATACTATCCATACATAAATAGAAGACGGCAATAAGTTCATAGCCCCGCTTGACAAGTAACCCCGACAAATATAGGGAGGTGGGCTGAACACCCTATAAATACCGTTGCCTAATATTTATAATTTAATAACCATTATATATCTTATAAAAATAGTACAAGATATGTATATATATCCATAACTATCTATACTTGTTTTTATAGACAAATTAATGACTGGGGAAAAGAGAAAGCCATAAGTCCATTCCCTATTCAGCCAACTCCAACAATTTCTCTTTTCCCCAGCTTCACATCCTCACTTTGAAAAGCACCAATATCGCCTCAAAAGCGGTAAATCAACGAAAAACATTGCAATTAAAAATTCCAAACAACCGTTAAATATCTGCAAAACGCTTTCTCTCTCTTACTCCATTTTCCGCCATTAGTACATTTTTAGTACATCTTTATGGAGTGATATTATCTGATATTCAGATAATTGCTACAATTAAAAATTATCCGGCCATGATTTTATGTTTGGGATGAAGCACTGTTTTACGCCCATTCTCATCAGTGTGCTCAATTGCAAACTCATCGTTTGACAATAACGAATCAAAATAATCTTCTTTTGATTTTTTATCTCTCAACGACCTTAATACACTCTTAACTTTAGGAGAATAGAAGTCTTCTTCGCCATACCACCCCTTTTCAAGAAAGTCCTTGATTTCAGGTAGCTGCATCCTCGGTGCATCGCCCTTGCTTTTGGCAAGTTTGACAGGCCCAAGCCGAAATTACGGTGCATTTGTTAAAACGGGGAGAATG
>DAAV01000003.1:6846-12492 GCA_001701295.1 Bacteroidales bacterium H10 | reverse complement strand
GTCAAACACTACCGTACCGTCGAGACCCGATACATTCACCTTAAGTCCTGCTGCTCCCGTGATATGCATCATGCCTTCGGAAACATCTATCCTTACGTTATCTTTTATATCTGAAATGCCGCTCACGGAGAGCTCTACCTCGTTGGATCGACCTGATTCCCCTGTCTCGTAAACCGCAGTTACAAGCCATGTTGTCTCGCCTTCGGCTCCTGTGTCGGTATATGCGCATTCCTTCACGGGCGAGGAAGTTATCAATTCATTGTTACGGTAGACGTTATATCCTGTCAGTGACATGGCTTCCGCGGGCAGACTGATTTCATAGGTCACGTCATCGACCATCAGCATCATGGCGTCTTCCGCACACGAGCGTATTGCAAAACGCTTCGCTCCGGCGGGTAAATCCGCGCTGTACTCGCGCCAGTCCGAAGTGACGACCGTCCTTTCCAGGACAGGAGTGAAGTCTGCCGGATCGGTGGAGCCTGTGGAATAATACACCTCGATATTCTCAAGATAGCGGGGATCATAGCTCTTTGCGAAGAACGATACTGTCTGGGCGCTTCCGGTAAGTTCAGGAGAGATGTCCCAGTCGTCGACTTCCTTGAAATCGTAGCGCGCCAGCGATGCAAGATACTGCTTGCCCGAATGAGCCGCGAAAGTCTCGTTTAATTGAGGGAGAGTCCCGTCAAACAGGAAGAAGGAGGCGGTGGACTCATTGTTCGTTATTCCCGGTATCTCCACTCCGCGGAATCCGGAGACAGGAACGTTGTCAACATCCACGAAAGTCCAGTCCCCGTAAGTCTTGTCACCGGCCTGGCCGTTTTCAAACAGTTCGGTGTAGGCCGTCGCGCCTGTCGACAGATCGGGCTGAGACCAGCTCAGCGCCACTCCCTCTTCGGTGACAGCTCCCGAAAGATCAGTCACGGCCGGGAGCAGAGATTCTTTAGGTTGTACGCTTACTTCCGAGCTTATGTTGTTGTCGGCTACTTCATCCGCTTCATATATCACTTCAGCGGTGAATGCCACTGCATCGTGCTGTATCGCCTGGAACTTGTGTGTGAATTCAAACTCCTTTGTTCCGTTGGCCTCAAGAGCGTCGGCAGTGAAACTTCCTATTTCCTTGCCGTCGGCCATAAGGCGTACGATGTATTCTCCCGATGTCTCTTTTCCGAGATTACGCACTTTGGCGACGAGGTTGAAATCCGTCTGGTTTGTCATTCTGGCGGGGCCTGTCAGATCTACGGAGAGATCATGACCGTTCAGCTCTGTCAGAGTGATATTGTCGAGCAGTATGTTTACATAGAATTTAATGATGCCTCCGATGGCAAGTTCAATCTCCTTGCCGGCATAGGCGCTCAGATCGACCGCTACGCGTCCCCATTCGTCAGGCGCTGCAAGTTCATCGACTGTTTTGCTGAATATGTTGACAAAGCCAGACGCGCCTTTCTCTTTCACCCATACCTCGACTACATTTATATCTGGATTGCCTTCGCCGTCATCCAGCCCGAGAGTATAGAATACCACTGCGGGAGAAGTCTTTCCGGCAAGAGAGATTTTGCCGAGTCCGAGAGCGGAATGTATGTCGGCCATTCTTCCGTTCATGAGTATGAAGCCGTTGTCGTCGTCCTGTGATGTCACATTGTCCATGCTCCCGTCATCCTGTATGAGCCAGGTCGCCTCGTGCTCGCTCCATGTCATTATGGCCAGCGGATGGGAAAGAGCGCCGTCTGCAAATGACTCGGCGAATTCCTCGTAAGGTTTACCGGCGAAGATGGCCGGTGTGGCCGTGCCTTTTCCGACTCCTCTCTTTGTAGAGGCAAATACAGCGTACTGGACTATGTCCTGACCCTCTTCCGCCACGGCACGTACTGTCAGTGAGGTGTCGGTAAGACCTTCCCCTACGAGTTCAGGAGCATCGCCGTTGAGTGAGTATACCGAATAAGTAATCTGCGCGGCCGACAGCGGGAAACCTTCCTGATCTTCTGTCACGGCATCCCATGACACGGTGACTTCTCCGTAATTGTCCGTTTCATTTATAGTTACATTTCCCGGAGCGGCAGGGTAGTTTATACCGATATACGCCGATACCTCCGCCGGTGCGCCCGCTCCATCCGTGTTATATGCCACTACCGCGAAAGTGTGGTCTCCTTCGGTCTCGAGCGTGACAGGGACAGAGTATTCCTTGCCCGGTTCCGGAGCATCGAGTGTCGCCAGCATCGTTTCGCCTTCCGACAGTTCTATCTTGGTCAGTGAGTTTGCCGCTTCGCCGTTGATAAGTGTCGCGGGTGCCTTGAAGTTTATGGTTGCCGACAAGGCTCCGTCCGCACCGGGGATTGCCGTCAGGTCCGTTACTGCGGATGGTGCTGTTGTCGACTGAGGCGCGGACATGCTCACATCGTTGATATACAGATAAAAGCCATCCATTTCCGTTGAAATGCCATGGATGCCGATGTAATATACGCCATCGGTATCGGGCATGATGTCGACCGATCTGTGAATCCAGTCTCCGGTCTCGATATCGGTAGGTTCGATCAGAGTCGTCGACATGGCTTCGGCCTCGGCCGCCGTTCCCATCTTCAGCTCGAATCGTTCGGTAAAACTGCTGCTGTTGCCTCTGACATCGAACTCGAACTTATACGCCTTGCCGCCTTCCAGCTGCATGGCGGGCATGATCAGCCAGTCGTCCATGTCGCCGTCGCCATAGCTTATACGTGCGCTTTTGGCAATCCATGCCCATGTCGTTCCGTCGCCGTTGGCGTCGATGACCGTAAAATCATTGAAATTTGTTTTGTCATCGATATTGTTGAAATAGGGGAGTTCAACGATTCCTGCCGTAGAAGTCTGTGTGACGGCTTTTTCGACAGGCTTGCGGTGTATCTGTCCGCGTTGTCTGAGTGTGGCCGCGACAGTCTTCTTTTCTTGAAGAAGTGCGGACTGGTTTCTTAGTGGACTGACCTGCGGCGGCTGCGATTCCTTGCAGATGGCCGGCAATGTGACTGATGACAGGAAGACTGCCGTCAATAACATCGATGTTCTGGAAAAGTTTTTTGGCATAACAAATAATTTATAAAAACATTTGCTTACAAATTTAAACATTGTGTGTGAAAATTCTGAACAAATATCGCATTAGATGCGAATTATTTGACATATGTAAAATAATGGGGACATTTTCGGTATAACAGCCTCTTGTAGATCACACTTCCGAACTGCCGGTCATACTGAAACAGCGCAATCAGAGAAAAAACAGCTTTTTTTGCGATTAAATTTTTTGCTTTGACGAAAGAATGTTAAATTTGCAGAATTGGAGGCGNNGCATTATGTCTTTGCGGGCCGTCGCGACAGGCGCCCGGAATGGCGCTCCTCCCAGGCAATTCGAGACCATGAACACATCGGATCCATTTTGACTGTTTAAATAAATAATTCAAATAATTCTTAACAACTATGTGGTTATCAAACTCATCCGTAGGACGTAAGATGGTAATGGCCCTTTCGGGCGCGTTCCTCGTCCTCTTCGTGACTTTTCACTGTTTGATGAACGCGGTTGCAATCTGCTGGCCCGCCGCCTATAACTCGGTGTGCGAATTCCTGGGCGCCAACTGGTATGCCCTGGCTGCGTCGGCTGTCCTTGCACTGTTCGTTCTGATACACATCTTCTATGCCGTCATGCTTACAGTCCAGAACCGTAAGGCGCGCGGCTCGGAGCGTTATGCGATCTCGAAGAAGCCCGCTTCTGTGGAGTGGTCTTCGCAGAACATGCTTGTTCTCGGTATCGTGATCCTTGCGTTCCTCGTTGTTCACA
This sequence comes from Bacteroidales bacterium H10, assembly GCA_001701295.1. GTDB lineage: Bacteria > Bacteroidota > Bacteroidia > Bacteroidales > Muribaculaceae > Lepagella. The sequence goes on along the minus strand of DAAV01000003.1, from coordinate 8,696 downwards.
TGATCCAGTTCTGGGCAAAGATGCAGCTCGTCGAGATTCTGGGTTGCCATGACATTCTGCCCCCCGCAGCCGGCACACTCTTCCTTCAGGAAGCGTTCGCCCAGCCCTGGACACTGATCGTCTACGGTATCGGTTTCCTCGCCCTCTGGTTCCACCTCAACCATGGTTTCTGGTCGATGTTCCAGTCTATCGGTTGGAACAACACCAACTGGATGCCCCGCCTCAAGAAGATCGGCCTTTGGTGGACAACCATCGTGATCGCGCTCTTCTTCGCCGAAGGTATCGTATTCACCGTCAAGGCACACGAGAAATACTACCTCACCAACGAGACTCTCCGCGAACAGTATAAAGACATGATCGTGCCTATGATCGAGGATGACTTCGGTCCCGACGCCGCACAGCTCGGACAGCAGATCAAGATGAGCCCTTACGGCAATGTTTCAATGGGTCTCCGCCAGATGGCAGGCCAGATGAACTCTCAGGTAGAGCAGCTCAACTCTCCGGAAGGCCAGAACATGCTCAAGGAGCGTCCCGAGATGGCTGAGCAGGTAGAACAGCTCAAGAAGCAGGCCGCTGCTCTCGAAAAGGCAGTCAAGCTTTTCGACTACCTTGAGGCCGGCGATAACGAACCCAACACACAATTGCCTCCCAGCGCAGGCCAACCTTATTAATAAGCGATATGGAAACTACAAACAGCAAAATACGAGTAATGAATCCGGCGGACTCGAAGATCCCGGAGGGTCCTGTCGCTGAGAAATGGACCAACTACAAGGCCCATCAGAAACTTGTCAATCCCGCAAACAAGCGTCGTCTCGACATCATAGTGGTCGGCACGGGTCTCGCCGGTGCGTCGGCAGCCTCGACTCTCGCCGAGATGGGCTTCAACGTGCTCAACTTCTGCATCCAGGACAGCCCGCGCCGCGCTCACTCGATCGCAGCCCAGGGCGGTATAAACGCAGCCAAGAACTATCAGAACGACGGTGACTCCGTATACCGTCTTTTCTACGACACAGTGAAGGGCGGTGACTACCGCGCACGCGAGGCAAACGTATATCGTCTCGCCGAAGTGTCCAACAATATCATCGACCAGTGTGTGGCTCAGGGTGTGCCTTTCGCACGCGAATACGGCGGTCTTCTCGCCAACCGTTCGTTCGGTGGCGCCCAGGTGAGCCGTACATTCTACGCCAAGGGTCAGACAGGCCAGCAGCTTCTGCTCGGCGCATACTCTTCGCTCAACCGTCAGATACAGGCCGGAAAGGTGAAGAGCTACAACCGCTACGAGATGCACGACCTCGTGCTCATAAAGGACAAGGACGGTGTGGAACGCGCACGCGGTATCATAGCCAAGAACCTTGTGACCGGCAAATTCGAGCGTTTCGCCGCTCATGCCGTGGTTATCGCCACAGGCGGTTACGGCAACGCTTACTTCCTTTCCACCAACGCTATGGGCTGCAACTGCTCGGCTGCCATGGCATGCTACCGCAAGGGCGCATACTTCGCGAACCCCGCATATGTGCAGATCCACCCCACATGTATCCCCGTTCACGGCGACAAGCAGTCCAAGCTGACCCTCATGTCGGAGTCTCTGCGTAACGACGGCCGTATCTGGGTGCCGAAAAAGATCGAGGACGCAAAGCGTCTGCAGAGCGGCGAGATCAAGGGAAGCGATATCCCCGAACAGGACCGCGACTACTATCTGGAGCGCCGTTATCCCGCATTCGGTAACCTTGTGCCCCGCGACGTGGCTTCACGTGCCGCCAAAGAGCGTTGCGACGCCGGTTTCGGCGTGAACAATACGGGTCTTGCCGTATTCCTCGACTTCTCCGACGCTATCAACCGTCTGGGTAAAG
>DAAV01000003.1:5207-6685 GCA_001701295.1 Bacteroidales bacterium H10 | reverse complement strand
CTATCGGTGAAGCCAACTTCTCCGACCACGGCGCCAACCGTCTCGGCGCATCAGCCCTCATGCAGGGTCTCGCCGACGGCTACTTCGTGCTTCCCTACACTATCCAGAACTATCTCAGCGACCAGATCACCGTTCCTCACTTCAAGACGGACACTCCCGAGTTTGACGAGGCCGAGAAACGTTGTCAGGATCTCGAGGATAAGCTTATGAATATCAAGGGTACACGTTCTGTCGATTCGATCCATAAGGAACTCGGCCACATCATGTGGGAATATGTCGGCATGGCACGCGACAAAGAAGGCCTCGAGCATGCTATCGGCGAACTCGGCAAGCTCCGCAAGGAATTCGAGACAAACCTCTTTATCCCCGGCACAGCGGGCGAGGGAATGAACGTCGAGCTTGACAAGGCGTTCCGTCTCCGTGACTTCATCACCATGGGCGAGCTTGTGGCTTACGACGCGCTCAACCGTAACGAGTCATGCGGCGGTCACTTCCGCACCGAATACCAGACCGAGGAAGGCGAGGCCAAACGTGACGACGAGAACTACTTCTATGTAAGCTGCTGGGAGTATGAAGGTTCGGACACCAAGGCCCCCGAGCTTATCAAAGAGCCTCTCCATTACGAGGCAATCAAGGTACAGACCCGTAACTATAAGTCATAAGTAAAGTCAACTATGGAAGAAAATATAATGAAAGTCAATCTTAGGATCTGGCGCCAGGCCGGACCTAAGGCCAAGGGCGAATTTGTGACTTATCAGGGAGTCGAGACTACGCCCGATACATCATTCCTCGAGACTCTCGACATTCTTAACGAGACTCTTGTCGAGAAAGGCGAGGAGCCTGTTGTGTTCGACCACGACTGCCGCGAGGGTATCTGCGGCATGTGCTCGCTCTATATCAACGGACATCCCCACGGTCCCGCCACCGGCGCGACCACCTGCCAGCTCTATATGCGTCGTTTCGCCAACGGCGAGACCATCACCGTAGAGCCCTGGCGTTCGGCTGCTTTCCCTGTCATCAAGGACCTCATGGTAGACCGTAACGCGTTCGACAAGATCCAGCAGGCCGGCGGTTATGTGTCGTTCAACTGCGGCGGCGCACAGGATGCCAACGATCTTCCTATCTCGAAGGTTCAGGCCGACGAGGCCATGGACTCTGCGAGCTGCATCGGCTGCGGCGCCTGCGTGGCAGCCTGCAAGAACGGCTCCGCGATGCTTTTCGTATCGGCCAAGATCAGTCAGCTCTCCCGCCTTCCGCAAGGCGCTGTGGAGCGTGACCGTCGCGCGCTCGCCATGGTTTCCAAGATGGATGAGCTCGGCTTCGGCAACTGCACCAACACCGGCGCATGTTCGGCTGAGTGTCCGAAGAACATCAAGATGGCCAATATCGCGCGCATGAACCGCGAGTTCATCGCCGCAGAGTGTCGTAAATAATCAATACTGTAATCCAATAAAAAAGAGCCCGCTCGAGCGGGCTCT
>DAAV01000003.1:0-5170 GCA_001701295.1 Bacteroidales bacterium H10 | reverse complement strand
AACCGCGGTCGTTCGGGTCGAAAGGATTGCGGGTCGGATCGAATATCTCGTCATCCTCTTCGTCATCCTCTTTCTCTTTGTTCCTGTCGCGTCTGCGCTTGTCTGACGCCGGCTTGTTCTTGGTGACGGCCGCCGGTTTCATCATGTCGACCGGAGTGTCGAACAGAGCCCAGTTTTCCTCCTTGTCCCAGTTCTTTTTTACGTTGATGGCCTTGGGATAATAATATGCCAGTTCCGGCTGCAGACCGAGATCATAGTTTCCTGTATCATATTCGCCGTTGCCGTTCTGGTCGAGAATTATGCGGGCGTAATACCGTCCGGGAGCGAGAAACGGGAAGAACGCGTCGCCCTTTTCGACTACCGTAGTGCGCTGCACGGCGTCGTTGTTGTTGAGAAGTTCCACGAATGCCGGGATATCGGGCGACAGGCCGGTGATATGAAACATCACCGAGCAGTAATCCCCTGTCTGCTTGACAGTGAAATCATGACGCAACGGCCGTGTCGGTTTTCCGAATATGTCGGTGGCAGCCAGTGAATCGATCTCAAGCCTGTATTTTCCTCCATATTCCCAAGGATAGTCGATAGAGAACACACGCGGCTGAAGGGAGTCGGGCATGATGACCGAGAATTTTTCCCGGACCGGTCTGTAGACGGAATCGGCCGTTACAGAGAGATGCACGGCATTGGTGTCGAAACGCGACAGCGGTGCCGGGATCTCGAATTCTATGGGGAGATGCACCTCCTGGGCGGTCGGCGAGATCATCTTGAACGCTGTCGTTATGGCGGNNCTTCTCTTTCTTTTTGGGAGCGGGCAGATTCTTTCTGAAAAAATTGAGAGTGTCGGTGGTGATTGACTTCACGAGGTTCTGGTCAGACCGCGTGTAGGTCACGGCGATCTGCAGCGAGTCGGTGCGCATCAGCTCAGGAGTCAGCCACCACACCAGCGAGTCAAGACGCTGACTTGCCTCGAGAGTGCCGGGCGAGGTTATATCGGGACGACCGATCACCGACAGGCAGGGCAGCGAATCGGAGCGGGTGTTGAACTTGAGAAACACGCGTGTCGAGTCGATGCGCTCATATTTTGCGAGATATTGCTGGCGTATTTCCGAATTGAAAGAGCGGAGCACAATGTCGTTCGGCAGAAACTGTGTGCGTGTGCGTTCCGTCACGCTGTCGAGGTGGCCGGTGAGCGGATTGTAGATCGAGTCGAGCGCCGTTACGGTCCGCGCCGAGGGCTCAACGGTGAAGTCAAAGAATGCCAGATCCTCTTCAGGCGACGAATAGGCATAGTCGTTGTCCTTGTCGCCGAGCGCGAAGACTCTGTACTTTCCCGGAGCGAGGCCGCGGATGGTGAAGCGGCCTCTGTCATCGGTTTTCGCCACACGCAGCAGGCGTGTCTTCGAGAAAGTCGTGTCCGACATGCCGCCGTTCTCATGCACGCCCACGATCATGCCCTGCTGTGGCTCGAGATCGCGTGCCCCCAGCACACGTCCCGATATTCTCAGCGAGTCGAGTTGCGGTCCGGTCGAGAATGTGTAGGAGAATCCCTGCAGGGTGTTGCCTTCGTTGTTGTCTTCTATGGCGTCGGCGAAATCTACCGTATATGTGGTGTTGGGAGCGAGAGAATCGAACTCGATGGTGACGCGGCGCCCCTGCGAGCTGACACGCGGCACGGATTTGGAGGTGGGGGAGACAACGACTTTCTGGAAGGCATCCTTTACATTTATCAGCTCGTCGAACGTCAGAGTGATACGCTCCTTGTCGACATTGAGCGATCCTGCGGGGGGATTGGCGGAAAGGAACCTCGGAGGGTCTTCGTCGCGCGGACCTCCCGACGGAGTGCCTATATTGGCGCACGACGAGAGCATCGCGAGCGTCACCGCAGTCAGGTCGAGCGCGGCGGGACGCCATGCCGGAATGTTGGGAAATATCTTTTTTGACAGCATTTCAGTTTGTATCGGTTTGATCCGATTCGATGTTTTTGACACGTTATTCATAAAAGAAACATCAAAAATAAACAAAATAATCCATAAATTCACCTATAAATTTGAAATTTGTAATGATGTTTTGTCGAAACATCAAAAAAAAGAGGTATATTTGCAAGCTGAAAGCTTATATCGTGAAAATTAATAAATAAAATAACAACAAAACAAAATGCAGAACAAAGGGTTTATCAGCACCATTGCGATTCTGTTGGTTTTGATATGCGGATTCTACATCTCATTCTCGTTCGTGACCCGTCACTACGAGAATGAGGCGCGTGAGTTCGCTGCCAGGATGTCGAAGACAACAGATGAGACTAATGATGCTTACAAACAGAGTCTGAAGCAATTCAACGATTCGATCGACAAAGAGAAAGTGTATCTTGGTTACACCTACAACCAGGTGCGCAAGATGGAGGTGGGCCTCGGCCTCGACCTCAAGGGTGGTATGAACGTAGTGCTGGAGGTGTCGGTTCCCGACATGCTCCGTCAGTACGCGTCGGGCGACGCGCAGCTCGCACAGATCAATTCCGCCATCAAGAAAGCCCAGGACGCAGGCGTCAAGTCGAGCGACGCCGACTTCATCGAGAAAGTGGGCAGCTACATCCAGCCGGGCGTCATGTCGGGACTTTTCATCCGCGAGGGTGAGTTTATGGGACAACTCAAGAGCAATGCCTCCAATGCCGAGGTGATCGACGCTCTCAACAAGCAGGTCGACAGCCAGGTCGATGCGGCGTTCAACATTTTCCGCACGCGTATCGACCAGTTCGGTGTGGTGGCGCCCAACATCCAGAAGCTTCAGGACAAGAAGGGCCAGATCCTTCTCGAGCTTCCCGGTGTGAAAGAGCCTGAGCGTGTCACCGATCTTCTCAAGTCGAGTGCAAACCTCGAGTTCTTCGAAGTCTATAACTACAACGAGATCCTTGCCGACCTCCAGAATTTCGCCACTCAGTATGCCGCCCAGGACACTGTGAACCGCGTGAACCTCTTCGCGCTTCTCGGCGGCGTGCAGCGCAACGGCAGCCCCGTTGTCGGCATGGTGACTCCCGCCAACAAGGCGCTTGTCGACTCGATCATGAACAGCGAGCTCGCCAAGAAGGTGCTTCCCTTCGATCTCACGCTCGCCTGGAGCGTGAAGCCCGCGGAATTCCCCCGCACCGACGAGAAGGGCAACGTGCTCAAGAAAGCCAACGGCGAGAACATGACCGACTCATACTGGGAGCTGGTCGCACTCAAAGGCGATGCCGCTCTTGAAGGCGACGCCGTGACTTCCGCCTCTTCGGAATATGACAACATGCAGGGTAACATGGTCAACATGAAGATGACCGACCGTGGCGCGCAGGAGTGGGCCACAATAACCCGCAACAATATCGGCCGCTCCATAGCCATTGTGCTTGACGACAATGTCTACTCTTTCCCCAACGTAAACAACGAGATCACCGGCGGCAGCTCGCAGATCACCGGTAACTTCACTCCCGAAGAGGCCAACGACCTCGCCAACGTGCTCAAGTCGGGCAAGATGTCGGCGCGTGTCGATGTGGTCAGCAACAACGTGATCGGCCCGAGCCTCGGCGCCGAGGCCATCCAGATGGGCTTCGTGTCGTTTATCGTGGCCATCTTCCTCCTCATGGTCCTCATGATCCTCTACTATGGCTGGATTCCCGGTCTCGTGGCCAATGTGGGTCTTATCCTCAACCTCTACTTCACTCTCGGTATCCTCGCTTCGCTTCAAGCGGTGCTGACGCTGTCGGGTATCGCGGGTATCGTCCTCGCGCTCGGTATGGCTGTCGATGCCAACGTGCTTATCTTCGAGCGTACCAAAGAGGAACTAAAGAACGGCAAGAAACTCCGTCAGGCCATCTCCGAGGGTTACAGCAACGCCTTCTCGGCGATCTTCGACTCTAACCTTACTTCGGTCATCACCGGTGTGATTCTTCTTATCTTCGGTTCAGGTCCGATCAAGGGCTTCGCTACGACACTTATCATCGGTATCGTCTGCTCGTTCTTCACCGCAGTCTTCCTGACCCGCATCGCGTTCGACCTCATCACCAAGAACGGCCGCAACGCAGGCATGACCTTCACTATAGGCGTCAGCCGTAACTTCCTCACCAACCCGAAAGTCAACTTCCTCGGCCAGTGGAAGACGGCTTCCGTGGTATGGATCGCCCTCATCGTGATCGGTATCGCTTCGCTCGCCATCCGCGGCATGAACCAGGGTATCGACTTCTCGGGTGGCCGCAACTATGTGGTGCAGTTCGAAAAGGATGTTGACCGCGAGGCTGTTCAGCAGAACCTTACCAAACTCCTTCAGGAGAAAGCCAATGACCCGACCGTTTCCGTTCAGGTCATCACGATCGACAATCCTTCCAAGCTCCGTATCTCTACCAGCTATAAGATCAACGAAGAGACCGAAGGCATCGAGAACGAGATCACAGATCTTCTCTATCAGGGCCTTCAGAGCGAGCTGACCACCAACGGCAAGGTGATGGACAAGAACGCCTTCACCGTAGCTGACGAAAGCCGTGGTATCCTTTCGATCCAGAAAGTAGGACCCTCTGTGGCCGACGATATGAAGCGTGACGCATACTGGGCTGTGGGCATAGCGCTTGTCTGCATGTTCCTTTACATTCTGCTCCGTTTCCGCAACGTGGCGTTCTCTGTGGGCGCTCTCGCCGCCGTGGCACTTACCGCGTTCCTGATTATCGGTTTCTACTCGGTATGCTGGGGCTTCCTGCCTTTCTCCATGGAGATCGACCAGTCGTTTATCGCCGCCGTGCTGACCATCATCGGTTATCAGATCAACGATACCGTGGTTGTGTTCGACCGTGTTCGCGAGATGATGAAAGACTTCCCGAAAGAGGATCGCTTCCTGACCTTCAACAAGTCGCTCAACACCACACTGAGCCGTACGGTCATGACTTCGTTCTCGACCCTGCTCGTGCTGCTCTGCAACTTCTTCCTCGGTGGTGACACGATTCGCTCATTCACATTCGCCATGATCTTCGGTGTTGTTGTCGGAACATTCTGCTCGCTCTACTGTGCGGCTCCGATCGCCTACAACATCATCAAGCGCGGTGCGAAGAAAAACGTTGCCACTACCGATGGCAAGCCCGTCCTCGAAGGCAACCGTCGCTTTAAATAATCGAATAATATAATCCCGAATATACCGGGGGATGTCCGCACGGAGG
>DAAV01000168.1:19788-23551 GCA_001701295.1 Bacteroidales bacterium H10 | reverse complement strand
TAAATTTGCGGTAGATAAGAGAGCAAATATGATACAAGAACTTAAAATAAAAAACTTCAAATCATTTCGAGATGAAGCGGAGCTTAGTTTTGAGCCATCCGGCGAGGATAGATACAACAGTGTTGTGACTATGCCTGACGGAGTGCAGCTTCTCCGTTTCGCGGTAGTGTTGGGCGCAAATGCCAGTGGCAAATCCAATCTGCTGGATGCTATTGAATTTCTTCGCACATTCTGGAACAACATTCCTGCGACCAATAATGACGGAACTGATGTGCAACCTTTCCTGATGAGAAAAGATGCGCTGTCATTCGACACGGAATTTGAGGTGAAATTTTATGTTGACGGTATCCGCTACTGGTATCAGCTCATAGTGAATCCGGAAAAAGTCTGCCGCGAGGTTCTTTTTGTCTATCTTTCCAATCGTCCGACAAAAGTATTCTGTCGTGAAGATGTGGATGGCGTTTCAAAGCTGAACTTTAATCCGGCAGTAGCCAAACTTTCACAGGCCGAGATAGAAGTGATGTCGATGAACTGTCTGCGTAATATGTCTGTGCTTGCGGTTCTTAAAAAAGTTAATATTGCGGTTCCTTATCTTGACAATATGCGCCGTTGGATTGATACGCGGATGTTGCCCTTGCAAAGCGGCACTCTGTCATCGTTATCGTCGGAAGCAAAAAAACATATTGCCGACAGTGAGGATTTTCGGGAATATCTGATGCAGTTTGCAAAAGAGGCTGATTTCAATATCTCGGATATTAAGATACAGAAAATGGCGGCACTATTCGGACATACCGTGCAGAATGAAACCGGAGCGGAAGACTATGTTATGCCGGAAGCCTGCCAGAGTACCGGCACAAAACGTATGGTTGAACTGGAATCGCTCATATATACCCAACTGAAACGACAGGCTTTTCTATGTGTCGATGAAATTGAGGCTTCGATGCACCCGAATCTTATGGAGTACATCCTCGCCAAATTCATAAACACGCCGGACAATCAGTCGCAACTGCTTGTATCGACACACTATGACCCGATATTGAAAGATATTGATGATATTTTCGGGAAAGATTCAGTCTGGTTCACTGAGAAGGGCAACGACGGCAATACCGCATTGTTCTCTCTCGCCGATTTCAAAGGGCTGAACAAGCTTTCCTCTATCCATCGTGCCTATATGAACGGGCAGTTCGGAGCATTACCTAATGTGTTATAAAATTCTGTCATGGCACGAAGAATAAAGGAGCGAGAACTCAAGAATCCGACGATTACGATCATCGGGGAAGGAGCTACCGAACGTTACTATTTTACTCATTTGAAACGGTTGCGCGGATATAACTACATCTGCAAGCCTCGTAATTTCACCGAGCAGACATTTGACGAAATGCAAAAACAGATAGATCGAGTGCTTGCGGATAATGGTATTGCGGTGTGCGTGTTTGATGCGGATGTAACGCGCACACGACCGGCAGAAAAGATAAAGTATGATAATATGCGTCGCAAATATGCCAAAAATCCATCTGTGATTTTGTGCGACAGTATGCCTTCGATTGAATTCTGGTTTTTGCTCCACTATTTGAATACCAATCGTTATTTCGCAACATCTGACGACGTAATTACTGTGTTACGACGGTTTATCCCAGATTTTAGTAAACACCAGTCTTTTCTCTCAAAAGCAGTATGGGTATCAGAGCTATTAACTGATGGTAAAATGAATTCAAGCCATTATTCGTGCAAAAGAATTAAATGCAGGAGAATCATATACTAATCTCCATCTTTTGTTTAACGAATTGGATTCCAATAATAATTAGCACATGAGGAAAGGATATATATAGACGCATCAGATAATATTCAATAAATCGCTTCTAAAAGTAAACATACTCTTTGTGAGTCGTACAAATATATGACTCTCTCAGTCGAGGAGGAGGTGTATAGATGCGATGGTCACAATGACAACAATGAATACAAGAACATTGAATGTCATGAACCATAGCCATCGAAGACATCTCCTCCATCGTGATTTTATAGGAAATGCCTTGAAAAGCGCTATAGACCCTATGATGAAATCAAGTACAAAAATCAGCGTATAGATTATTTCCTGACTGAAGATAGGGTAGAGAAGCTTCATCAGGCTGTTGTAGATGGAGAAACAGCAGCACATGTAGATTGCTGCCGTGAGATATTCCGAGAAGTTGAATTTACGGCCCCCCGTGCCGTTGTAGACCACATAGCATGACAATGCTATGCACGCCGCCATGATTATCTTGGCAATTACATCGGATGAAAATATCTGTGAGAGTATCCAGCTGTTGGCAAATAGTGTGGGTTCGTTCTCTGACGAGCTGAAGAAGGCATGTCCGAGTATATGCCCGAGAAAAGTGTAGAAAAAGGTGGTGTAGAGTATCAGCTGGATCACCATCGTGACAGGAGGGGAGTACTTCACTCGTCTGCCATGAAGATATTGGCGGATCACTTCCCAGGGATGTATTATCAGTCCTACGAACGTAGGCCAGAATCCCGGTGTCATGCGGGCGAAACTCATGGCGACACCTTTCCAGAATGTCGTCGTGCCGAGTCTTTCGGGTGTAGAGGAGGGCTGTCCGCACTCCGGACAAAAACGGCCTGTGACGACTGTCCCGCAGTTCAGGCAGACAGATTCACTCGGGGTGCTCTTTTCAATATTTTCAGTATCGGAGACAATAGTATTTTCAATCATTCGCGCGTATGGATGGTAAAACGATTTAAATCTGCCTGTGACTGCCAGGTTCCCTCAGTATGTCACAGGCAGATATAGATTATAGTCCGGTCGTATGAATATACGCCTCTCTTATTTCCTGAATTCCTCAGTGGAATATTCATACGGACCGATCAACAGTTCCGGTTCCTGGCCTACAAACTTAGCGACATTTTCTGCAGACACTTCGTATTCGAAATATTGTGTATCGATGTTTCCGGTCTCTTTCGAACCGTCCGTCTTGTTACCGACGATGACTACCGATGTCTTGTTGCCGAATGTGTATGTAGCGCCGGCTTCCGCGCTCGGAAGGGGATTTTTTGCGGTAGCCTGAATTGCGAACCTGATATTTCCCGGAAGGCTGTTGACGGGTATAGTGTAGCCGAAATCCTGATTCTCAGTTAACGGAGCTGTCATAAGTTGACCTTCGCCGTCAGTGAAGATCACTTTGACATCATAGAATTTATAATAATCTTCGCTCAGGTTGATGTAATAACCTACGCTTACAGATTCATAAGCAACCTTTTGAGGAGTATCAGGTTCATCGCTGCCGCAGGCAGTAAACATGGCTGCCGTAAGTGCGATAAAAGCAGCCCATAACATACGTGTCGTTTTCATTTGTCAGAATATTTGTTAAAAAGTTAATGATTCCTATTACAAAGATAGTATAAATCCTGTTTATAGTCTGAATTTATGTGTTTTTTTGTTGGCTGCGAAAATGACATAATTTCTCCATTAAAAAGTGTTTATGGAATTTGTAGATTGATAATCAATATATTGTAAGACGAAAATGTAATGCCGAAAACTGAGGAAATATATTGGCCCCGCCCCGCAAATCTAACACTTTATCACATAAGATCACACCGATATATCAGTTCCGTAAGTCGGAGCAGCGCCTCTCCGAGGCGATGACCGTACCCCGCGTAAAAACTCCGTCCCGTTACTACCCAATCGCCGCCTCGGGAGAGGCGCTGATCCGATTAGCTGCTTCTGTTAGCTACTTCCGGAATATCAGGGTTAGATCCCCCGAATGAT
>DAAV01000168.1:15773-19776 GCA_001701295.1 Bacteroidales bacterium H10 | reverse complement strand
CTATCAAATTTAAAAAATTGAATTGTTCCGCATTTTATTTAATTTTGTCACCCGATAGAGTTTCAACAACCTGACATCCCGGCTTAATGACGCGATCAGACTGACCGGTTTAACCCCGTCAAAAGAGCCGATAAGATTCATCACGCCTACTTAACGATTTTACTTATAAGTGGAGAATTCAATAAATAAAAGATTCCTTGAATCATTTGATATAAATGAAATGACGGAACATCTTTTAAGGATTGACGATAGCGCATCCTGAAATATTAAATAGAAAATAGAGACAATTAACCTAAATATTAATTAAAAAAATCGTTCAAATGGATTTGAAATTCATGAAACGAAGTCACGTCGGACGCCGGGGAACACCACCTGTGGATGATGTCAGTATGGTAATGGCCGGTCAGAGAGGAGTCGGTCTGGATGGGCGTGCAGCGACATGCATGGAGGCAAGAAACTCCAATCCGTCATGTATGCGAGAGTGCAATAGAGTTTCGCAGTGGGTATTCAGAATGTTGGTTCTTCTCGCTATTCCGTTTAACGGGTCAATGATATTGAATCACAAATTCAGGAAACCGCTCCTATTGATGGGAATGGCAATCTTGGCAATCAGTTTTCCGCCTTTAAGTGCTCACGGACGCATTTACACTTCCATCATAGATGATGTAAAATATTTAATCTTTGACCGGCATGCCTCTGATGCAGTGTTTGCGACTATCGCCGGATATGTAGGCAACAAATCTAATGTTTACTTATCATCATTCCCTGCCACAATAGATTTCTACGGTGCTACGCCAAGTGGTCATGAACCAGTTAAAAGTAGTGCAGACGTTAGGGCTTTTGAGGCTGGCGCTTTCAAAGGTAATGAAAATATTATTGGTATTGCATTACCTTCGTTTGCAAATACTATAATATGGAATTTGTTTCAAGACTGTAAGAATTTTTATAAAATAGATGGTAGTGAAAAGGTAGGACTTATATATGAAGAAGCATTCTCTGGATGTGTAAAGCTAAGAAATATTGATTTGACAAACACTCATCTTATAGGTCAAAGAGCATTTCAAGGCTGTACCTCTTTAGAACATATATCATTACCAAATGCAGTCCACATTTCGGACCGCTATTCATGTTCATATCGTTATCAACAATGTTTCATGAATTGTTCCAGTTTAAGAAATGTTGAGATGCCAAAAATGAATCGTATATATAAGCAAATGTTTCAGGGCTGCTCTACCTTAACTGAGATTGATGCTCCTCTCGTTACAATAATTGATGAAAGTGCTTTCTATAATTGTACTAAATTAGATAAAATTAATTTTCGCAATATTCATTCTATTGGAAGTCATGCGTTTAATGGCTGTTCATCCCTTAAAAATATTGATTTGACAAATGTTGAAACTATCGGAACTTATGCATTCAGCGGTTGTCATTCGTTAGTATCTGTAGATTTGTCAAAGGCAGTTAAAATTGAGGGTGGGGTATTCAATGATTGTATTTCTCTTGAAAGCATAAAATTACATAATGTAGAGAAAATAGACAGATATGCCTTTGCTAATTGTAAGAGTTTGAGATCAATTGTATTGACTGCTTCCACTCCTCCGGAAGTAAGTTCAAACTCATTTTCGAGCTATAACGCAAACTTAATTGTTCCTGAGGGCAGCATAGATGCCTACAAAAGTCATCCCATTTGGGGGAAGTTTTACATAACCTCAGGAATAGACATGAAATTGTATAATGGATCCGGACTGCGTTATGGACAATGGCAGGAGGTCAAGGGTGTCACTGCTGATGGGGTATCGCAGATTGCTTTATTGTTGCCCGAAGGAGAAACCGGTAATAATCTTCATATCCAACTTTCTTGTAAAGCGATTACGTCTAAAGAATCTGAATTAGGAACTGTTTCTGACTTGCAGCAATTCAGCGATGGATTATGTGGTTATATATTTACGGCTCCTGTGACTTTCGCCGTAGATTGTGGAGGAGACTCTTATACCATAACAGCTACGGTAATTGACAATGAATCGGATGAACCTATATCCTCTTGTGATATCAAGATATTACGGCCGGGTGTGATACTGCTTCATGGCCTGAACTCAAGTAGCAATGCCTGGAAATTATTTAAGAACAGGCTCTTTGTTTCCGGACTATATGCAGATTACAGCATAGAAAACGTAGACTATAGTTCTACGAATAAAGAATCATTTGAGTATAATATTCAGAGTGCTAAAGTAGTTCAAAAAGCTGTAAATGCGCTCTCAATGCGATTGTTGAAGAATGGGATTGTAAGCACGAAATACGATTTCATAGGTCATAGCATGGGGGGTATACTCACTCGATTATATGCCCAGGACGTAGACAACTCTCGAATTCACAAAATCATAACAGTCAATACTCCTCATTTTGGCTCAAATTTAGCATCCTTGGCAGAATTATCCATATTGACACTTCTACCCTCGTGGGTTTCGTGACCGATCACATATAATACAGAAGCAGTTAGAGATCTTATGCCAATATCGCCCGCAATGCAGAATCTGTCGGACGGGGCTTCAAGGACAATGAATATACCTATACATGCTCTTGGTTCATTCGTCAGTTCCAACCAAACCATAAAAGAATCTAACTGTTATTGGGTAAATTCCATCATAGGCGAGGTTAAAGTTTGTGAAGCGATTTCTGAAGATGACCCGTCTTTGTCGCAGAATTTTATTGCCAGACTTCTTGGCTCCGACAAAAATGATTTTGTTGTCACTCTCGAAAGTCAATTGGGGGGATTGTCAGGAGTTAAAGCAACCGTACTTGAAGATTCAGTTAAAGCTATACATACCAATGTCACTGAATGGACAGAGGTTAACAATGAACTGATCACATTGCTCAAAGAACCTGCATCATCTGAAAAATTCAGCACAAGTGGTTTTTCCAGACTTCCTGTATCACATTCAGATCCTGATTTAACCGAGCTAAAACAAAAAAAGGAAACCTCGATAGGTGTAAATGGTTCTGATGGTAGCATAAAAATTGCATCAGCAGAGGTTAAAAGTGATAGCCTTCAATATATTTCATTGCAATTAAGCCTGTCAGAAAACATTTCTCGGAATGTGGTCTTCTCCAGTATTGATGATGAACGGATGTTGGTAGGCTGTGATACCACGGAATATCGTTTAGTTATTCCTGAGGATGTAAGCGGACAACTTAAAATATATGCTATAGCTAGAACTTCTGACGCAAAATTACTTGTCGACAGCTGCTTCGTTGATGTGGAGGGGCCAAGTCGGTTAGCATATATTAGATTTAACGACCGGTCTGATTTATTGCTTATGCAAGGACAGACAGTTTCAGTAAATACAGAATCCGTATGGTCTGATGGGATTACACGCTCTTTAGTCTCAGACTTGTATACGGACAATAACGAAGTGTTGGAAATCATACCAGACGGAATCATTGGCTGTTCTCCGGGAGAGTGTAAATTATTTGCTACTTATGGAGAATGTGTTGACTCTATCAACGTCAAAGTAATTAATGCACCGGTTGTTACCTCCGTAAATATGATAAGTGAATATGCCAAATTAATTATGGTGAAGGCTAATCGAGGAAACATTTCTATTACGGCTTGCGAAGATTTGCCAAAAGGTCTCGAATTGGAACTGTATGCAATTGATGGGACAATTGTGAGACGCGAGCGTAATACGAAATCAATTTTAGCCGGAGAAACTGTCAATTTTACTATACCGGAGTCAGATCGGAGAGCATATTTGCTTCGTGTAGGAATGCACGACAGGACAGAAGTATATAAAATCTTTTTCTAAATGTCAGTAAGTAAGTGATCAGATTAAACATATATCGGAAGCGGCAAGCTTATGATATATGAGATTAAAAAAACGTTTACAATCGTTTTAATTTGATCATTTACTTATAAGTGAGTGTCTGAAATTATTTAATACCTTGAAGCAAGCGCAATGAAGATGCTTTCACCCTTGTTCATCAGTTACAGAGCTACGGCTATGCG
>DAAV01000168.1:14363-15754 GCA_001701295.1 Bacteroidales bacterium H10 | reverse complement strand
AATAATTTCGGACACTCACTTAAATAAATCGAATAATTACTGATAAGCGTTTGAGGGAAACTACATGTGGTCTCTGACGTTAATCACGACTTATAGTAATTAAAAGTTTAACCGATAATGTGTCATATAAGTCTGACACACAATTATGATTCTATGAATAAGCTAAATGGACTTCTCTCGGATCTTGAGAAAAAGTATGGACAGATTGCCATTGAAATGTTCAATACGTATGGGTGTTCTGCATGCCTGTATGATGATGAGTGCAGATCATGCAAGGGCAATGCCATGGGAAATTAAAGAATGAAAAAACGACAAACTGATTTTACTGTAATACTTGTAGTGACAAATTCATGCAATTTGCACTGCAAGTATTGCTATGAGTCGAAGAAGGACGCTTCTGACATGACTCTGGAGATCGCATTGGATATCGTTGAGAAGGAAGTGGCAAACCATCCTGATGCAAACATTATCCTGGATATTTTTGGAGGAGAGCCGTTTCTTAAGTTTGATCTCATAAAACAGTTGTGTGAGGCGGTGTGGGTTAAATACATAGATCGTGATATCAAGTTTTCATGTATTACCAATGGCACGCTGTTGGATGATTCTATAGATGAATGGTTAAAGAAAAATAGCCATCGTTTTTTCTGCCATATAAGTCTTGACGGCACTCCTGACATGCATAAACTAAATCGCGGAGAACAATTCCCGCTTGCAGCGGCAATGCGATTTGCAGAAATTTGGCCTGGCAGAGCTACTGCAAAAATGACCATATCTAAAGAAACTATAGCCGATACTTATACCGGGATCAGATATCTAAGCGGTTTAGGATTAAGAGTGGCTCCATCTTTGGCGCGAGGTATTAATTGGGATGAAAATGATCTGGCGGTGTACAAATATGAATTGAAGAAAGTCCTGGACTATTATTGCTCGGATTTTTCTATTTCTGATCTGGATTTATTCGAGACATCGTTGTCACCTGTCTTGTTCCCTCAGATGCAGGAAAAATATTGCGGTGCGGGTCACTCCATTTGTGCATATTCTCCTCAGGGCATTAAATACCCTTGTCAAATGTTTATTCCTGTCTCTTTGGATCCGGCCAAATGGAATAGTCTGGAGAAGAAGGATCCCAGATCTGACAGATCGTTTTATTCTGACGAAGACTGTATAAACTGTTCGATTCGTAATCTGTGTACTAAATGTCCGGGACTTAATCTCAAAGAACGGAATGAATTTGGACAACGGGACAAACGTTTATGTGAGTTTCTAAAAGCAGAATTCTCTATTATAGCGGATTATAAAATATCCTGAAGTTTGTCTATTCCGTTTGACGAATTATCAAAAGAAGATTATTATGAATTAAAGGCCTCTGTCGAACTGAAGAAATTGCTTGA
>DAAV01000168.1:0-14357 GCA_001701295.1 Bacteroidales bacterium H10 | reverse complement strand
AAACGCTATCTGAAAAATTGGTTCATTAGTGTGCTGATGATATTATCTTTTGTCATGAAGAGAAGAAAGCTGTTTTGTGAGATCTCGCCGTTCGCATATGAAATATCAAGGCGGAAATGTATCTTATCAAGAAGAATGAAAGATTTCCTCAGTGGTCGCAGTTTTTCGCGTGATAAATCCGATTCACCACTACCGGTTCTTATTTATAGCCATAATTCGCTTATCCGCCGCAAATTGGGTAATGTAAATATGGATCTGCAGGAAAACAAGGCGATAAATCTTTCTCTTGCCGCTCCGATGATAAATGGAATTCTGATTTATCCCGGTGAGATTTTCTCTTTCTGGAGACTGGTGGGATCCGATTCTGAAAGGAAAGGCTATAGAGAGGGACTGACGATATCAAACGGAAAACCGTCAAGGGGGACTGGAGGTGGACTTTGCCAGCTCACAAATCTTATCCATTGGATGGTGATGCATTCGGAACTGACTATTGTCGAACATCACCATCATGATGGAATAGATCTCTTCCCGGATTTCAAAAGGCAGATACCGTTTGGCACAGGCACAAGTATTGTCTACAATTATCTTGATTATCGATTTATCAATAGCACTGACCATGTCTATCAGCTCCGGGTATGGACGGACGGGGAATACCTAAGGGGAGAACTCAGGGCTTATAAACCTCAGGACAAATCCTACCATATCCATGTGGAAGATGAGCATTTCTCAAGAGAGAACGGGACCGTATATCGTAACGGGACAGTCTATAGGGATACGATAGGCAAAAGAACCGGCAACTGTATCTCAAGCGAGATCATAAGGCGTAATCACGCAAAAGTGATGTATGATTCTTCCCACCTTGTAATTCGCGGAGATAATGCTCCGATAGGACGGGCGCTGAGTTAGCCGGTGATTTCGGTGATTTCCGGGTTTTCAGTGCGTATGCGTTTCGGAAGTTTTCTTACAACCTCCGCATAACTGTGCCGAATAAGTGATCTGATAAAATCATCGCGCAGATTTCCCGAGAGTCTGTGCTGGTTCCAGTATTTTTTATTCCAATGCCATGCCGGTTCTATCTCCGGATGGATGTCGCGCAGTTCAATAGCATAATCCGGATCACATTTAAGAACTAAATAATCAGTATGGACAAGACCCATGCATGCGAAAATCCTGTCGCATACGCGCAGCAGCAGATAATCCTCTCCGAATGCCATGTCTTCCGATGTCATCGGAAGGGACAGACAGTATTCGCGTATTGTCTCGATATCCACGGTTGGAAGTTTTTAATAAATAGCTATGAAGAATAGATGTGAATCATTCTTTTACAATCGCCTGAAGTTCCGCGAATGAGCCGGTCATGAAAGTAGGATGCGCGGCTTTGAGTTCATCTTCCTTCCCGTTTCCATATGTTACGGCACAAGTCAATGTTTCAGCCGCACGGCCCATCATGATGTCTACAGGAGCGTCTCCGACGGTTATGGTCTCGTCAGCGTTCCATCCGCAATTATCAAGAATTTTTATTACCGGATCGGGCGACGGCTTTCCGTGTACTACATCGTCTCCTCCCACAAGCATGGAGAAACATCCGGTCAGACGGAACATATCCGTATATTCCTGGAGCGACCTGTGGCTCCGGCTGCTGGCTATCGCCATCCTGAATCCTTCGGCGTGCAGTTTGCGCAACGTGTCGATTACTCCGGGAAAGCATTCCACAGAGAGCGGACGTTTGAGTATTTCGAATATCCTCCGGTAGGTGGCGGCATACTTCTTTGCTGTCTCGCTGTTTCCGGGCCACAGCACCGACGGTATCTCTTCGAGCCGTAGCCCGATAGTTGACCGGCATTCGGAGTCTGTACGCGGTTCAAGACCGAGTTCACCGATAGCTGCCTGCATGGTCGCCACAATCAGGGGAGCCGTGTCGACGAGAGTGCCGTCAAAATCAAATATAAGATTTTTGATCTTTTTCATATCTGTATGACGGACCGGGTCGGCGAATATTTTTTAGTAGACCGCGCCTTGGCTCATTTTTTTAGCGGTACAAGCTCGTATACGACGTTTTTGTCGCGGTATTGGCTTATTTTTCCGTCTTTCAACAGCCGGAGTATAGCAAAACAAAGTTGAGTGTCTGTAAATTCACAGATTTTAAGCAGTTCCTGATAGGTATATTTGCATCCGAGTGCCATTCTGCTTAATAATGTCATGCTGTTTTTAATAATTGAATCCATGTCAGTCGTGTTCGATATCTAAATTAGAAACAATCGTCACCCTCAGATGGTTCACATGGCGGTCCGATAATTCTTGATGACACCCATCTTGCCGAAGAGTGTTTCTCAATTCTCAGACACCGTGTGCCTGAAAAGGAAAGTCACTGCGGCCCCGAGCGCCATTACCGCGGCGGAGACTCCGAGAACGAGCATGGCACCGCCCGAATGTAACAGAACCGGAATAAAAAACACTCCCAGCACAGCGCCTATTTTGCCGATCGCGGCGGCTATGCCTACTCCCTGGCCGCGTTGTGCCACGGCATATATTCTGGGAGGCAACACGTAAGTGATGAGGTGAGGACCCATATTGAGAAAAAACTCGAAGGCCATGAACGCGCCGATTGCTATCCATTTGTTCCAATGCAGATGATAGGCCGGCATCAGGATTGCCAGGGCGAGCGTGCAGAGCAGGAATCCCCATGTCTGGATGACGGTGATTTTCTTCCCTTTGTTGATCAGGAGCAGACCGGCTATAAATCCAGGAAGAATTATGCAGCTTATGTATAGCGTGATTTTTACAGAGTCGGTGACATGAAATATCGCGGGCTCTCCCGGAACGAAATGCTCAAGGCCCAGCGCCATGACAAGAATCGGAAGGAAAACGCCGATTCCATATACTCCGAGTCCCTCGCATGCCCATGGAATGCCGCTGACGATCACCTTCCGCCAGTTTTTTGCGATAAATTCCCAGAGGCCGGTATGTTTCCCGGTTTTGGAAGTGCTTTTTATTGCATTTTTCGGCGGTATCGTAATTGTGACGTCATTTCCGAGGAATTTTTTTACCGCCTCTTCGGCTTCGGCGGTCCTCCCTTTGGACATAAGCCAGCCGGGACTCTGATAGAACCGGATGCGCGATATGAACATAAGGGCCGCGATCGCGCTTACAATCCACATGAGCCGTGGCCATAGGGCGGCGTTCTTCCAATATATGAGCAGTCCGAAGCAGGCGCCTGCGGCAATTATATTGCCGAGGGCGCTTGCTGTCTTTGTTATGCCTACCATCAGAGACTTGTAACGGTCGGGAATCAGTTCGGACACATAATCGGAGTCAAGACTGTATTCTCCTCCTATGCCGAGTCCCACTACAAACAGGCAGGCGGTCAGAACATACACGTCAGCGATAAATATGGAGAGAGTGGAGGACGCGAATATCAGCAAAGGACAGAACCGGAAGAAAAATAGATAGCCGTAACGGTCGCTGAGACGGCCGAACAGGACAGAGCCGATGCAAATGCCCAGCAGGTCGGCAGCACCTATGATGCCTTGCATGAATCCTGACAATTCCGGATGCATGATGATATTGAGCAGCGGAATGATCACACCGGCAATAGTCGCCACGGCTGTTCCGATGAGCTGTCCGAGCGATGCGACGCCGACAATCCAGTAATGCCGCTGCCGGAGCGGCATAGTCGCCACATTGTATCTGACGGAAGAAGGATCCGCGCATTTTGCTGTCGTAGCCATGGTAAGAAGCTGTTTAAACTATTTTGACGAGGTCTTCGGAGAGGGATCGGGAGCCGGCTGCGGAGCAAAGAAACTGAATTTCGGGAAAAGAAACATCCAGGTCGCGACACAGAAGGGGCCTGTCAGCGTGGGGAGTCCCATCGGTGCGAAAAACGCATTCATGGCCGCCTGGATAAAAACTGTCATTATTACTCCGAGCACTGTCCATATCCATGTGCGCCACGAATTGTTGCAATATGTGGCGCCGAGGGCTATGCCCGTAAGCACTGCGCTGAATCCGTAGAGACCGTTGGCGATATCGTGGGCAGGACCTTTCCAGACTATGACTATAAGCAGAGCCAATGCGGACGAGATCGCAGCCCATACCGCGGCCCGGACACTGCTGACGGCAAGTCCGGCAAGGAAAAATATGCCTGTCACCCAGGAATTGATAAGAAATATCTGGGCTATTCCCTTAAGCCAGTAGACAACGAGATCGCCGAACCCTGCGTCAAGCACACCGCCGTCGCCGACAGGAAGTTCGGGAGATCCCATGAATTCCGGAGGCATATTGGCGAAAAGACGCGATGCAAGCAGGAAGAAATAGGTGGAAAGTACAAAAGGAAAAGTGAAAGAACTCATTTTCCAGCGGTCGAGGATGTTGTCCATGCCTGTGCGTACCCATGTGGAAAACGCGGAGCAAAGGATCAGAGCGATCCACATCCAGACCGTATCTCCCATAAATGTCGGGAAAGCCGCGCCGACAAGACAGCCGTTGAAGCCCCAGAGTCCGTTGGCTCCGTTTTTGTCTGGCAGCTGGAGGATATAACCGGTGAGAGTGGAGACTATCGTGCCTGCGATAAGGCCCCAGGCCACGACACCCTGTCCTTCCTCATAGGCCCCCCATATGATACCGGCGAGGAAGAGAAGGCCGGTCCACATGCGANNAACCTGTCCTATACCTCGCAGACAGGTCCGGGGAAAATTTTTTGCCGCATGTCGCAGTGTGTAGAGTTGTGCCATTTTATGTGTGTTTTTATAGTTTGTCGCTATGCGATTGATGATGTGGAATACCTAAATATTGAACTCTTATAATCTATAAACGTTCTATTTTAAAAGTAGTTTATGGATATGGATGTGGTCGGGATCGATTATGTTTTCCCGACTTTGTATCACTCTGGAGATAACTTCTAAAATATCTGAGAAATGGTAAATCTAAGACAACTGAATGATTTTTTCCGTAAAAAAGGAATCTTCATCGTACTCCATATTTTTATACTTATGCTGTCAGTGCTTCTGATAGTGATGATATCTATCGACACATTCAAGGGTATAGAGTTTTATGAACAGCCGAAGTTTCAGAAATGGCAGTTCTGGATATGTCTGGTATTCATGGCCGATTTCTTTATAGAATTGTTCCTGTCGGAAAACAAAAGGCACTACATCGCGACGCATTTTATATTTTTTCTTGTGGCGATACCATATCAGGCGATCATGTATCGTTATGGATGGCATGTCTCGAAGGAACTTGATTATATAATCCGCTACATGCCGCTGATAAGGGGAGGATATGCCATGGCCATCGTGGTGGGCTGGTTTACGTCAAATAAGGTGACAGGACTGTTTTTCTCGTATATAATTACTCTGTTTTCCACGGTATATTTCGCAAGTCTGACATTCTATCTGTTCGAGCACGGGGTCAATCCGCTTGTGACGAAATATAAGGACGCGCTCTGGTGGGCTGCAATGGATGTGACCACTGTGGGATCCAATATTGTGGCTGTGACCGGTGTGGGACGTGTGCTGTCAGTGCTCCTCGCAGCTCTCGGCATGATGATGTTCCCGATTTTTACAGTCTATGTCACCAACATGCTCACCAAGCGCAACCAGAATCCTGAGAACGAGGCTTCGATCGTGGAGGCATATAAATATTATGTGAAGAAACATCCGGAGAGTGTTTCTTCACATAATGATGATAATCCGGCTGCCTCCGCGCCTGCGGGCAGTCCGGATAAAGATTAGACGTTCGCGTTGAGAGTCGGAGTAAGGGGCTCGTCGGCACAAAGCACGGCAAGAAGGTTGCCGACCATAGAAGCCTTCTGTTCGTTGGAAAGGGTGACGACATGTTTTTCATCAAGTGTGCGCAGTGCCATTTCAACCATCGATACGGCACCTTCCACGATTTTCTCCCGGGCCGTTATGATGGCCGACGCCTGCTGGCGCCGCAACATCACGGCAGCGATCTCCGGCGCGTAGGCAAGATAGTTGATGCGAGCCTCCACTACCTCTATACCGGCCATGGCAAGACGTTCGTTGATCTTGCGCTCGAGCATTTCGCTGATCTGGCTGCCCGAATCGCGCAGAGTCAGTTCATCGTCATTATTGGCGTCGGTGTTGTCATAGGCGTAGTGCCCTGTCACCTCGCGGAGGGCGGCGTCGCTCTGTATGCGTACGAAGTTGGACAAGGCCGCGTTGTTTATTCCGCCCTGTGCTCCCAGACTCTGCGAGTCAAGATCGAATACGACCTTGTAAGTGTCTTTTATCTTCCAGACGAGCACCATTCCGATAAGGACCGGATTGCCTATCTTGTCATTCACTTTGATAGGCTCTATATCCATGTTGCGGATACGCAGGGACAGTTTTTTGCGGCTCATGAACGGATTGACCCAATAGTATCCCACTTTTTTGCATGTGCCTTTGTATTTGCCGAAAAATATCATTACCCGTGCGACGTTAGGCTCCTGTGTGAAATATCCTACGCAGCCAAGCACGAAAATGATGAAGAGAGGCAATGTGAGGCCTACGGAAATTCCCGGATTGTCCTCTCCTCCGGATATGATGGCGAGTACCATAAGCGCGGGAATGAGGATGAACGTAAAGAAAATCATAAGGAACCCGTTTATGCACAGTCCCTTGTATTCATATTCCCGGTCGATGTTGTTGGTTTTATCCATAGTTGTTGAATTTAAAAGTTTTCTCAAAGATAGTAAATTACGAGGAATATCTGATTGAAAAAAGACAAAATTGAGATAAAGGAGTATGAAATACTATGTTTTTTATTAATTTTGTGTTTAGTTAACCCTACAAACATACTCTTATTTGTCACACTATTCCAATGGCAGAATTACTTTCGCATTTCAATTATGAAGGTCTCGTGATAGGACTTTGCACGTTTCTTATCATAGGTATATTTCATCCTTTTGTCATAAAGGGGGAGTATTATTTCGGAGAAAAGATAAAATGGGCGTTTCTTGCGGCAGGACTTGTTTTTCTTGTATTCGCATTGATTGTCAATTCCACGATGGGTTCCGCGTTGCTTGGAGTCACGGCGTTCAGCTGTTTCTGGAGCATACATGAAGTGACAGAACAGGTGGAACGTGTGCGCAAAGGCTGGTTCCCGGCCAACCCCAAACGCAAGACAAAATCAGATCCCGAACGGAGCTGACCGTTTCCGGCATGTGGCTTATTAAAAACAGACAGTGCTGAAACCGAGCGGTTTCAACACTGTCTGTTTTATATTGTTGTATTGTCGTGATTACTTGGCAGTAGTTTGTGCCGTAGCCGGGCGTTCGAAACCGTCTTTTGTGGCGCGCTCGGACATCCGCTTGATGCGGTCTTTTGTCTCGGGGTGAGAGGAGAACATTTTGTCGATAGCGCTTGCTTTGGTACCGTTCTGTTGCTCAAGTGTCATAAGTTTTTCGAACGACATGGCGATACCCCAGGGGTTTCTGCCGTTTGCTTTCAGGAAATCATATCCGCAGTCATCGGCTTCTTTCTCTTGTTTCTGAGAATATTTGGCATTGATGAGACACTCTCCGAGTGCTCCCAGCTGAGAATCGGTGAGGGCTGCCGCCACGCCTCCCGTAGAAGCCACGGCATCTTTAAGCGCTCCGGTCAGGAGTTCGGTGCGGAAGGCTTTCTTGCTGTGATGTTTCAGGACGTGGCCTATCTCATGACCGATCACGCCCATGAGCTCGTCGTCGTCCATGATGTCCATGAGTGAGGAAAAGACGCGGACACTGCCGTCGGGACATGCGAATGCGTTGACATCGATCACATGGTACACTTTGAAGTTCAAAGGAATTCCATCGGCGTCCTTGAGCCCTTCAGTCAGTTTGCGGAGCCGTATGGTGTAGGGATTGTCTTCCGGAAGAACGGGATTGTTCCTGTCCATCCAGTCTACCGATTCCTTGACATAAGCTGCCATCTGGGCATCGGTGAGAGTGGCGGCCTGAACGCCTTTGGAGACAGCATTGGCCGCTTTCTTGAGATTGAACTGGGCCGATACGGGGGTGGCGGCCATGAGCACACAGATAAACGTCAAAAGTCTGATTGCTGTTTTTTTCATAAAATTATGTCTGCTTTATTTTTATTTTTATGTATGAAATGCAATTCGGACTGCAAATTTACAAATAACCTCCGTCTTGACCAAGAAAAAATCCGTTTCATTTGGTTTGAAACGGATTTTTAGAGATTATAGTTGATGCATTGTTAAACGCTGTTTTAGGTCAGTCGGGTGAGCCGGAGTAGTTTACTGTCACAGTTCCCGGTGTGGTGCCGTCAGGAAGATCGGCTTCGCTTGCGACAGCCTTGACATTATAGGTAACGGCTGTGAAGCCGAGTGATTTTCCTTCCTGGGCTATTTCCATGGAAATACCGAGGAGATGATTTCCTTCGGTGGTGTATGCCGGGCCGAATGTGGCGTTGAACGGAGCGATCGGACTCCATCCTACGCGGAAATTGTCCCAGTAATATGTGGCGGATGTCACGAGGGCCTTCGATCCGTTGCCTGTAGCCGTGATGCTTGTGATCTCAAGCGGAGTTTCCTTGACCACATATATTATGGAGCCGTCTACGACAGCATTGTTGAATGTGATTGAAAGATTGACATCGGGAAGATCGTCGTCATCGTCGCAGCCTCCGAGAAAACCCAACGGAAGCAGCATGAGAAGGTAAATAAGCTTTTTCATTCTGGTGTGTTTTTAATAGTTTCTAAGTCTACATCAGTTTAAACGCGTATATACTGTAAAAGTTGGAATGTGACTCTATTTATTGTTCACGGCTGTATATAATAGAAATGGCCGCATGTCGGGCATGCGGCCATTTCCTTATGTCTTGATATTGACGGTTTATACAGTCTTCTCAAGAAGATAGGGGTTGTATTCGCCCCACTTCTCGATCGGAGGCATGATGCCGAGAGAGATCACCTCGTCGCGGAGTGTGCAGAGGTGCTTGTAGCTCTGCTCGAGTTCCGCCATTTCTTCGGGAGTGCCTTCAACGGGACGGAATGTAGCGCCGTCAGCGGTGATGGTTGTCTCCATAGCCATCATGATGTTGTGGAACTTCTTGTCGTTTACATAGACGCCAGCAGGCCATTTGAATGCCGGACCGCCCATTGCGGCTGCAATCATCTCAATTGAGAGGTAAGCGGGGCTCTGGAATGAGCTGCGGCCACGGAGCTCGATGATGTTCTTTCCGCCCTGGATCACGCGGACCTTAAGTTCTTCCCACTCTTTCTCGGGAAGCGCGCCGGAAGCGATGAGCTCGGTGAGAGGCTTGCCGTCTACAGTGACTGTAGATGCATATACTGCCATCTGCTCGCCGTGTCCGCCGTATGTACGTGCGTTGACCACCTTGTCGGGGCTGATCTTGAAATATTTTGCAAGCTCGTTGCGCAGACGTGTGCTGTCAAGAGCGGCCAATGTGGTCACACGGCCCGGTTTCACACCTGAATAGAGGAGTGTCACGAGACCTGTGATGTCTGCAGGGTTGAAGATTACGACGATCTGCTTCACATCGGGGCAGTATTTGCGTACATTCTTACCGAAATCTTCGGCGATCTTGCAGTTGCCTGCGAGAAGATCCTCACGGGTCATGCCGGCCTTGCGGGGTGCGCCGCCTGATGAAACGATATATTTGGCGCCTGTGAAAGCAGTCTCGATATCATCTGTGAAAGTGAGGTTGAGACCGTCGAAACCGCACTGAAGAAGTTCCTCAGCCACGCCTTCAAGACCCTTTGCATAGGGGTCGTAAAGACAGATATTGGGGGTAAGACCCATCATGATAGCTGTCTGGGCCATGTTGGAACCGATCATTCCTGCTGCTCCTACGATAAGGAGCTTCTCGTCTGTTAAGAAATTCATAGTTGTTCTTAATAAATTGGGTTATGTTTTTTCGTGATATTCTGTCAGGTTCCGGAAGAAAACCTTCCGGCTTCCGGTGTTATAAATGCGCACGGAGGCTTTTGGTTCTTTCCGATTGCAAATATAAGGAAAAATCAAGAATATTTAGTAAATTTGTAGACGATATTTAAAAATTTTTTCAAACGACCTGTCCGAGATGGCTTCACCTAAGACAAAGACTGCATATTTATGTTCGAATTGCGGATATGACTCTCCACAATGGCTCGGTAAATGCCCCTCTTGTGGCGAATGGAACACTTTTGTCGAGGAGCGTGTGCCGACGCGCGGCACAAAAGGTGCCAAAGGCCGTCTTGTAAAGGATTCGGCTCCGGTGCGCCTGTCGGAGATAGAAGTAACCTCGGAGCAGCGCATCCATATGCCTTCCGAGGAACTGAACCGGGTGCTCGGAGGAGGCCTCGTGGCCGGCAGCCTCACGCTGATAGGCGGAGAACCGGGTATAGGAAAATCGACTTTGCTGCTTCAGAACATTCTGTCGATACGCAATCGCCGGATACTTTATGTTTCGGGAGAGGAATCGGCCTCGCAGCTCAGACTGCGTGCCGACAGGCTCGGAAAAGTGGCTGACAACACATTCATACTCTGTGAGACCGCTCTCGACGCTATTTTCACCCATATCGGGAATGTCAAGCCCGAACTGCTTGTGGTGGACTCTATACAGACCATCTGCTCGGCCGATATAGAATCGGCGGCAGGCAGTGTGTCGCAGGTGCGGGAATGTGCCGCCTCTCTTCTGAGATACGCCAAGGAGTCGGGTGTGCCTGTCATTCTTGTCGGCCATATAAACAAGGACGGAGCGATCGCAGGCCCGAAGGTTCTCGAGCATATAGTCGATACGGTATTGCAGTTTGAAGGTGACCGGCAGTATCTTTATCGCATTCTGAGAACTATAAAGAACCGATTCGGTTCCACTTCGGAAATCGGCATATACGAGATGGTGCAGCGGGGCCTGCGCGAGGTGAAGAATCCGTCGGAGATGCTTCTCTCCGACAACCGCGACGAGGAGATGAGCGGAATAGCCATCGGGATCACTGTCGAAGGCGCGCGTCCCTTTATGGTAGAGGTTCAGGCTCTGGTATCGTCGGCGGCTTACGGCACGCCGCAGCGCGCCGTGACCGGTTTTGATCAGAGACGGCTCAACATGTTGCTGGCCGTACTTGAGAAACGGGCGCGGTTCAAGCTGGGACAGAAAGATGTATTCCTCAATATGCCCGGCGGTCTCAAGGTAGTGGACCCTGCCATAGATCTGGCCGTTGTCGCGGCGGTGATGTCGTCCAATTTTGATCTTACCATCCCGCGTCGCACGGCTTTTGCGGGAGAAGTGGGACTTTCGGGAGAAATCCGCACCGTCACGCGTATGGAGCAACGGGTGGCCGAAGCTGAGAAACTCGGTTTCGAGACCATATATATCCCTACAGGCAATCTGAAAGGAGTCAAAGACAAGTTTTTAATAAAAATAATAGAAGTTGGGAAAGTCACCGACATGTTCCGCTCCCTGTTCGAATAAACCGGTCAGTCGCAACGGAAAAATGACAAATTAAACTGGATTATAATGAGTGTGANNCATTGATTATAGAAATGTGGAGGTAGACCGCGCGGAGCGCATGGTGCTCCACGATGTCACGTTTCAGATCTCGGAAGGGGAGTTCTGTTATCTTGTCGGGCGTGTGGGCAGCGGCAAGAGTTCGCTTATGAAGACAATGTATGCCGAGGTGCCTGTTCCTTCGGGGGAGAAGGCCGATGTGCTCGGATTCGACCTGTTGAATCTCAAGAAAAAACAGATTCCTTTCCTGCGCCGCAGGATGGGCATCGTATTTCAGGATTTCCAGCTTCTGCAGGACAGGTCGGCCATGGCCAACCTGCGCTTTGTGCTGGAGGCTACGGGATGGAGATCGAGATCCGAGATGGACGATCGCATAGAAGTAGTGTTGAAAGCCGTCGGTATGGACAACAAAGGCTACAAGATGCCTCATGAACTCAGCGGCGGCGAACAGCAGCGCATAGTCATCGCCAGGGCTTTGCTCAACAAGCCTAAACTGATACTCGCCGACGAGCCTACCGGAAACCTTGATCCTCAGACCGGATATCAGATCGTGAATCTTTTACACCGGCTTGCATCCGACGGCACAAGTGTGCTGATGGCCACACACAACATGCAGATGGTAGAGGACTTTCCCGCGCGTGTGCTCCGTTGTCATGACAAGAAACTCGAGGCCTGATACAAGGTGCCTTAGAGCATGTTTTTGACTGATTAAAGAAAAAATTCCTTAAAAGTTTCCGTATAAATAAAATATTCAATATATTTGTGCGGAAATTCATAATGACCACCTGCGGCAGGTCTCTCTTGTGCCCCTGCCGCCTATGAAAATGAAAATTGCTAATACCAATAAATACGCTTAAAATGGCAGAAAAAAAAGAAAAATTGTTCGACATGTTCTCTCCCGTCACCACTGAAGAGTGGAAGGCGAAGATTACAGCCGACCTGAAGGGCGCCGACTTCGACCGTAAACTCCTGTGGCGCACCAATGAAGGCTTCAACGTACAGCCTTTCTATCGCCGTGAGGATCTCGCAGGTCTCCCCGCAATCGATACGATGCCGGGAGAATTTCCTTACCTTCGCGGCACACGCGACAACAATGAGTGGCTCGTCCGTCAGGCCGTTGTCGGTGATACTCCCGAAGAACTCAACAACCATGCGCTCCACATTCTCAACCGTGGTGTCGAGTCGCTTGGAATCCGCATGGGCAAAAACGTCAAGGCCACAGACCTTGGTGTGGTACTCAAGGACATAGATCTTAAGAAAGTTGAGATCAACATAGACTGCTGCCCCGGCTGCGCTGTCGAGGTGGCTGCCGAGCTTGTGAAGCTTATAAACGCTGCCGGTGCCGCAGAGGAATTCCGCGGATCAATAGGTTATAACCCTTTCAAGCGTCTCCTAAAGCATGGCCTCGCATTCCCCAAGGATGCCGCTGCAGAAGGCAAGGCTCTCTATGATACAGTGAAAGAGATCAAGGGCCTGCGCTGTTTCGCCGTAGACAGCTATATGCTCAATAACGCAGGCGCATATATCACCCAGGAGCTCGGCTATGCTCTCGCATGGGGTGCCGAATGGCTCACAATGATGACCGAAGCCGGTCTGACTGTCGATGAGGTGGCTTGCCGCGTGAAGTTCAATATGGGTATTTCTTCCAATTACTTCATGGAACTTGCCAAGTTTCGCGCCGGCCGTATGCTCTGGGCCGCGATCGTGAAGGCTTACAATCCTGCCTGCGATTGCGCATGCAAGATGTTCGTCCATGCTGTGACAAGCGAGTTCAACCAGACTCTCTATGACTCTCATGTCAATCTTCTCCGCTCGATGACGGAGACAATGAGCGCCGCTCTTGCCGGTGTCAACTCTATCGAGACTCTGCCGTTCGACCGTTGCTACAAGCGTCCTGACGAATTCAGCGAGCGTATAGCGCGCAACCAGCAGATCCTGCTCCGCGACGAATCCCATCTCAACAAAGTGGTGGATCCCGCCGGCGGTTCATATTATATCGAGAAGCTCACCGCTTCTATAGCCGCACAGTCATGGAAGGTATTCCAGGAAGTAGAGGACAACGGCGGTTTCGAAGCCATGCTCCACAAGGGTGAGATCCAGGCAAAGGTCAATGAGTCGGGTGTGAAACGTCATCTTGACGTAGCGCGCCGTAAGGAGAGCCTGCTTGGAACAAACCAGTTCCCCAACTTCAACGAGATGGCTCTCGACAAAGTCAATGGCGAGTCTTGCTGCAAATGCTGCTGTGCCGACAAAGAGGCTGCTGACGGTGCTGTGGAATATCTCAATTTCGACCGCGCCGCAAGTCAGTTCGAGCAGCTTCGCCTCGACACCGAGCGCTCGGCAAAACGTCCGAAGGTGTTCATGCTGACTATCGGAAATCTTGCTATGCGTCTCGCACGCGCCCAGTTCTCGTCAAACTTCTTCGGTTGCGCAGGTTACGAGATCATCGACAATATCGGTTTCGAGACTGTCAGGGAAGGTGTTGACGCCGCAATGGCGAAAGGCGCCGATGTTGTCGTTCTCTGTTCGAGCGATGACGAATATGCCACATATGCTCCCGAGGCGTTCAAGGAGCTTGACGGCCGCGCTCTCTTCGTCGTGGCCGGCGCTCCCGCGTGCATGGACGAGCTTAAGGCCGCCGGCATAGAGAACTTTATACATGTCAAGGTGAACGTGCTTGACACTCTCGTTGATTTCAATGCTAAACTCCTCAAATAAACCGATAATATCATGAGACCTAATTTTAAAGAAATTGATATCACAAAGATAGTGGCTCCTCAGAGCCACAAGCCGGTATCGGGTGAGGAGTGGCTCACCGCGGAACTCATTTCCGTGAAGCCGGTCTACAGCAAGGAAGACCTCGAGGGCATGGAGCATCTCGATTATGTGTCGGGTATTCCTCCTTTC
>DAAV01000068.1:5125-17307 GCA_001701295.1 Bacteroidales bacterium H10 | reverse complement strand
ATACTTGCCGGTTTTCTTGTCGATCTCGAGAAGTTTCACAGTGAGCTTGTCACCTTCCTTAAGACCGCTTGCCTCCATGTTGTCGAGGCGGTCCCATGAGATCTCACTTATATGAAGGAGTCCGTCACGGCCGGGCATGAACTCTACGAACGCGCCGAAGTCGAGGATCGAACGTACGGTGCCTTCATAAACCTCACCCTCTTCGGGCTGCGCTACTATAGCCTTGATCTTGGCCAGAGCGGCGTCGATGCTGGCTTTGTCTTTCGACGCGATCTCCACGCGGCCGATGCCGAGCTTTTCATCCTCGTCGATAGAGATCGTAGCACCGGTTTCCTCCTGAATGCCCTGGATGACCTTGCCTTGGGGACCGATCACCGCTCCGATCATTTCTTTCGGTATCTCGATCGTCACCAGACGCGGAACGTGAGGTTTGTAATCCTCGCGTGGCTCCGGAATGGTCTCGTTGATTATATTGAGGATGTGCAGACGACCGTCGCGTGCCTGATTGAGGGCCTTTTCGAGAACCTCGTAGCTCAGACCGTCGCACTTGATGTCCATCTGTGTGGCGGTGATACCCTTTGTCGTACCGGTCACCTTGAAGTCCATGTCGCCCAGATGGTCCTCGTCGCCGAGAATATCCGAGAGGATGGCATATTTCACATTTCCCTTGTCGGAGATAAGACCCATGGCCACACCTGCCACCGGACGCTTCATCTTCACGCCGGCGTCAAGCAGCGAGAGTGTACCGCCGCAGACAGTAGCCATTGACGAAGAGCCGTTTGATTCGAGAATGTCGGAAACGATACGGCAGGTATAGGGGAAGTTGTCGGGGAACATGCGTTTGAGAGCGCGGTGGGCCAGATTTCCGTGACCGATCTCCCGGCGTCCTACTCCGCGCTGCGGGCGTGCCTCGCCTGTCGAGAAGGGCGGAAAGTTGTAATGAAGCAGGAAGCGCTCCTTGCTTTGATTTAGAACGTCATCCACAATTTTCTCGTCGAGAGTCGTTCCGAGAGTAGTGGTGACGAGCGCCTGGGTCTCGCCGCGGGTGAACACTGCCGCTCCGTGAGGTCCGGGCAGATAATCGATCTCGCACCAGATCGGGCGGATCTNNGATGCCTTCGTCGAGCACGCAGCGGCGCATGGCCTCTTTCTCGACATCATGATAGTAACGCTTCACCATCGCCTTGCGCTGGTCTGCGTTGTATTTTTCGAGCTGCTCCTCTGTCATCTCGGGGAGAGACTCAAGATATTCGTCGCAGATCTTTCCGAACTCCTCGGCGCGCCAGTGCTTGTCGGCGGCGCCTGTACGTGCTATGGCGTAAGCCTTGTCGTAGCACTTGTCATGAACGTCCTTGCGGAGTTCGTCGTCGTTGATCTCGTGGCAGTATGTACGTTTTTCCTCTTTGCCGGCTTCTTTCATAAGCTCGAGCTGGGCCACGCAGTGCTTCTTGATTTCGGCGTGAGCCACTTTGAGTGCCTCAAGAAGTTCGGCTTCCGAAACTTCGTTCATCTCACCCTCGACCATCATGATGTTGTCGTAGGTGGCGCCGACCATAAGTTCGATGTCAGCCTCTTCGATCTGTTCGAAAGTCGGGTTGATCACCCATTCGCCGTTGACGCGTGCCACGCGCACTTCGGAAATAGGGCCGTTGAAAGGTATGTCACTGCAAGCCAGAGCTGCCGATGCCGCGATTCCTGCGAGTGCGTCGGGGGCGTCGTTTTCATCGGCCGAATAAAGAGTTACGTTTACGAACGTGTCTGCATGATAATCGTCGGGGAAGAGAGGACGGAGCACGCGGTCAACCAGACGTGAAGTCAGGATCTCGTAATCGCTGGCGCGGCCCTCACGCTTCAGGAAGCCACCGGGATAGCGGCCTATAGAAGCATATTTTTCTTTGTATTCAACTGTGAGAGGCATGAAATCTACACCCTCTCCGGCCTCCTGGGCCGAGCATACGGTGGCAAGCAACATCGTGTTGCCCATGCGCACCTCTACCGCTCCATCAGCCTGCTTGGCAAGCTTGCCTGTCTCGATCGTGATCTCACGGCCGTCGGGCAGGGCGATGGTCTTTTTTACTGGATTCATCTTAAAATTTCGTTATTGTTTTTTCTTCGCTGATGTTGTCGGATTAGCTTGTGCAGGCACATGCTATAACGTACATAATCAATATTCCGACAAAGATACATAAAAAATCCCGTTTTTTTGTGTATCTTTGTAAAAAAATATTAGAATATGAAAATATCATATATTGCGGTTTCGGCCGCGGTTCTTTGTCTCGCGGCCGTCTCCTGCGGCGATGCGCAGTTCCGGATCGACGGAGACGTGACCGGAGCCGAGGGGAGGTCTCTTGTCCTTGAGAAATCCGATTTCCACGGACGCTGGATACCTGTAGATTCCGTGAAGATAGGAGGTTCGGGTCATTTCTCCATCAGATCGGACGCGCCCGCTTCTCCCGAGGTCTACAGGCTGTCGCTCGGCGACCGTTTCATCTATCTGCCCGTGGATTCCGTAGAGACTCTTACTCTGACGACTTCCGAGTCCGATTTCGGGCGAGTTTTCACACTTTCGGGTACTCCGCAGGCGGAACGCATGGCAGCTTTCGAGAAAGACCTGCTCGCCTTGCAGTCTCCAGACTCGGCGAAACTCGCAGGCTTCAAACGTGACGTCTACGGCAAGTACATCCGCGACGGACAAGGTTCGATCGTCAGCTATTATGTGCTTACGAAGATATTCGACGGCAAACCGCTGTATGATCCTTCGAATCCTGAGGATATGAAGTATTACGCGGCCGTGGCCACACAGTTTGACAATTATCGCCCCGGCGATCCGCACGGTCAGATGGTGAAGGATGTGTCGCTGCGTGCCATGCGCGCCCGGAATTCCGCCAAAGGCAACAAACAGGTGATAGAGGCCAACGAAATAAGGGTGCTCGATATCGATCTTCCGGATGAAAAGGGCAAGAATGTCAGACTGTCAGATGTGGTGGGCAAAGGAAAACCTGTAGCGGTCATATTCTCCATGATGAATACTCCCGAATCACCCGCGTTCAACCGCGAGCTTGCCAGAATCTACAATGCCAAGGGGGGAGCTGTGGAGTTCTATCAGGTATCATTCGATCCTGGCCAGTATGAATGGCGTGCCGCCGCTTCAAATCTTCCCTGGATTACGGTTCTGGATCCTAACGGAACTGCCTCCAACACGATTGTCGACTATAATCTCGGCACACTCCCGGCTGTATTCATTTATGATGCCGGCGGTGATCTGGTTGACCGCGCGGAATCTTTGCGCGATCTCGAACGAAAACTCTGATCTGCGCAGATATGGACTGGAAAGAAATGCTCGGACAATTGCGTGAGGATCCGTCGTTGCCTGCCGGCGACGATGTGGCGCAACCGGCTCCGGAACCTATACTGAAAAAGAAAGACACTCTTCGTGTAATTGTCGACAAGAAGGGTCGTAAGGGCAAGATCGCAACGATTGTCGAGGGCTTCACCGTAAGCGACGAGGAGGTGGCCGAAATTGCCGCCTCCCTTAAGAAACGCCTCAGTACGGGCGGAAGCTCGCGGGGAGGGGAGATTCTCATTCAGGGTAACGTCGCCGACAGGGTGCGTGAATTCCTCTCTGCCGAAGGCTACAGGATCAAGTGACACCTCAAAATAACGTATGCTCGACTTGCACAGGGCGTCGGCGGGATCCGGCAAGACCTATACGCTGGCGAAAAAATATATATGGTATCTCATAACGATCACTGATGAGGGTAAGCCCCGCAGGTTGCGCACTGATGCGGAACTTGCGGACTCCGCCCATCACATACTTGCCGTGACCTTCACCAACAAGGCCACCGGCGAGATGCAGCAGCGTATTGTCGACAGACTTTTTGATCTTGCCGTCCGGCCTCCTGTCTGGGAAGAAAAAGCCGGAGGGGGCAGACGCATCAAAAGTCCCGACTATATGGACGACTTTGTCAATGATCTCAAAGTCGGTCCCGAGCGTATAGCGGCTGTCAGCCGCAAGGCCCTCTCGCTTTTGCTTGAGAATTATTCAGATTTCAAAGTATCGACGATAGATTCTTTTTTTCAGCTCGTATTGCGCACATTCGCTTATGAATCCGATCTTAACGATACATATCAGGTCGAGCTGGATTCCGAATTCCTCTCGCAGGTGGGGGTGGACGGCGCGCTGGAGGAGATAGACACTTCTCCCGACGACCGACATACTCCATACTGGATCCGGCGCCTTATGGAGCGCTCAACTTCGAAATGGAACATATTTACAAAGGAATATAACGATAAAGGTCATAACGGCGCAGCCAATCCCTACGGCAATTTTGTCAAGTCCGTGAATCGCCTCGAAAATGAGGAATACAAACTTGTCCGGAGCGAGATGGAGGACTACTTTGCGGGCAATCCTGATTTCATACGTCTCTATGAGGATCTTTCGGAGCGCTATGACACTCCTGTGCGCCGTGCGTTTCTGAATCTGCGTAAAGAATGTTCGGCCCTGTTGCGGATTCTGCCTGATGCCATGACAGAAGCCGGATCCCNNGCTGAAAAAACTTGCTTCCGCAGCCAAAGATGCGTGGCAATCGGAGCCTGACACGGGCCTTTACACATATTTTTCTTCCGCATGGCTTGAAAAGAAAAAGATGGCGGAGGCTCTTTCCGCTTTTCCGGAGCTGGAAGACGCTGTCCGCAAAGGCGTGGACCGATGTGCCGTTGCCCTGGCGGCATGGGATGACGCATGGCATGGCCCGGGCTACAGCCACTGGCGGCTATATTCTGTCAATATTCCTTATCTCGCGCTGTTCAGTATCGTTGAGCGCAAACGTCAGGAATATCTCAACGAGACAAATTCGGTGGAACTCGGAGAGACATCGATGATATTGCGTAGCGTCATCGGCGACAGTGACGCTCCTTTCATATACGAGCGTCTGGGTTCATACCTCAATCACTTTCTGATCGACGAGTTTCAGGACACTTCGCGACTCCAATGGGAGAATCTCAGACCGTTGCTGAGCGAGAGCATGAGCCGCGACAACGACAATCTGATCATCGGTGACGCCAAGCAGAGTATATACAGGTTCCGGAATGCCGATCCCTCGCTTATCACTTCCGTTGTGCCGGATCAGTTCGGGGCTTCGGTGCGTTGTCTGGGGAACCGTCAGGATGAAAATACGAATTACCGCAGCCAGTTGCGGATAGTGCAGTTCAACAATTCTTTTTTCGAATATCTTGTGTCGCGTCTCGACCGCGAGGCCGTGGTGGGTAATGTGAGACGCAGACAGTTCGGAGAACTGTATTCCAATGTCGTGCAGACCCCCTTCAAGACTGCGGAGAAAGGATTTGTCAAGGTTGTTCTTCCCGGTCCGGAGCAGAAAGATTTCACCGGATATGTTTTGGGTGAGGTGCCGCTGCTTGTCAGGGATCTCTGTGCGCGCGGCTACAGGCAGAAGGATATCGCTGTGCTTGTGGGGACACGCAAGGAAGGGGAGGATATAATAAACGCATTCGTCGACTACAACATGTCTCTCGACGATCCCTCGGACGAGATCAGGTTTGTTTCCGAACAATCGTTGAAGGTGGCCAATTCGTCGGCTGTAAAGATTGTGCTCGGAGTGCTTGACAACATGGCGAGGGGATTGAAGCCTGAAATCAACGAAGATGACGAGCGCCTTAAAAAAGGAGTAGGCAACTGGACCGAAATGGAATCCGGCTTCAAGTTCTACTCCATGCGTCATGCCGGCAGACCGATGTCGGAGGTGCTTGACATGTATCTTGCGGAGAGACCGGACATGAGTCTGGTGACAGGAGTTCTTGACCGGCTCCAGTCGATGGCGCTTCCGGCGCTGGTGGAGGCCATAGNNGTTCGTTCCTGAATCACTACTGCGTGTCGATGCTGTCTATCTCGCTGCGTTTCAGGATCTGGTGCTTGAATATTGTGACGGACATTCCACTGATTTGGGATCTTTTCTGCAATGGTGGGAACGCAAGAGCCGCAGCGCTTCCATTTCCTCGCCTGAGGATACCGACGCCGTTCAGGTGCTTACCATACACAAGTCCAAAGGACTGGAATATGATTGTGTAATAATGCCATTTGCGAAATGGAATATGGCCGATCATGTCAGCGATCTCAAAAAGGAATGGCGGTGGGTGCGCCCGTCGGTGATAGAACATCCGGAAATAGAACTGCCTCCCTATATGCCTGTGGAGACATCCGCACTGCTCGAAAACACCGACCATGCGGATCTGCTCTATGATTATTTCGATATGGTGAGGATGGACAATCTCAATTCGGCTTATGTAGGTTTCACGCGGGCCGGTCGTGAGCTTTACATATTCTGTCCTGCCAAAGGAGTTGTGCCCCCTCTTGACGGCGATTCCGGGAAGAAGCGCAGGAAAAAGAAATCCGACGATCTTTCGGAGGAGATGCCCGAATATTTCGAGATGGGTAAATATATCTATGATTTTCTGACTGCGCTTGCTGAAAATTCCTCCGAAGAGCCGGATCATGATCTGTCGCGCCTTTGCGGAGGGATTGTCAGTACGGAGACCAGGAATTCCGACGAAGAACCCTATGTTATTTGTGTGGGTGAGGCAGAGAGCGATATCCGTGCCATACGCGAGGAGGCAAGGTTGAGGAAAGAAGCCGCGGACCTTACTGACCGGGGATCTGTGGTCACGCCGATTCCGCACAGGGAAATGTCGGTTATCGGGGAATACCGTTCGGTCATACCGTCGGGTGAAGAACTCAAATACTGTCAGGATTCACAGACAGGCCTGATCTCCTTGGGAAATGAGCATGAAGAAGAGGAAGTCGATCTCGATCCCCGTTCGGAGGGCAATATAAAGCATGCTGTTCTTGAAAGGGTGAAAGTCCCGTCGGATCTTCATGCGGCCGTGCGTCATCTGTCGATAACCGGATTGCTGACTCCGGATCTTGCGCATAGAGTCGAGGCTGATCTCGCCGCGCGTCTGGAGAGCCCCACTGTGGCGCGCTGGTTTGACGGAACGGCCCGTGTCATAAATGAGCGTCCCATACTCAAGGCCGGACAGGTATCGCGGCGCCCCGACAGGATATTGGTCTATCCCGACGGACATGTCGAGGTAGTCGATTACAAGTTCGGCAAATATGACAGCAAGGGAAAATACCGCAGACAGATCGCAGGATATGTGCGCCGCCTTGCGGAGACGGGTATGTATGGCGATGTCAAGGGATACCTGTGGTATGTCAACGAGGATATAATAGAACTTGTCTGATTCGTGCAGGAATATGATAAATTCTTTATTTCTTGCATATACGATTAAAAAGACTTAAATTTGCAAGTATAATCAATATAATTTCAAGAGAGTGTTTGAATTTAAATCAAATTAATACAAAGAGGATTTTTCGAGACAATACCGCGGACCGAAGAAGGAGCATAGCGGGCTATGCGACTGATGAGGATCGCGGTATTGGCCGGAAAAGACCTTTGTATTGGTTTGAAGTCAAGATCATTCATTCTCTTATATGTTACGACGTTTTAAATTAAAACACTCTCTAAATTGGATACAGACCCTTTGCCGGCCAACGCGCCGCTCAATTTATTGCTCACACAGGATATACCCGCAGTGCTTTTTAACGCGCCCCCGAGTTGGGTGACCTGGTCATTCCTTATTTTCATCGCTGTCTGCTGTCTTTTGCTGTCTGCCTTTGTGTCGGGTAGTGAGATCGCTTTTTTCGGCCTCTCTCCGCAGGACATCGATGAACTTGAGGAATCTGAAGATTCGAGAGACAAACGTGCGTTCAGTCTGATTGAACATTCCGAGCGCCTGCTGGCCACGATACTCATAGCCAATAATCTTGTCAACATAACGATGGTCGTCGTGCTGACATTCGCCATCAATCAGGTCGTCGAGTTTAATTCAACACTTGTCAATTTTCTTGTCCAGACAGTGTTTATGACCTTCCTGCTCCTTCTTTTCGGAGAGATCTTTCCGAAACTTGTGGCGCGGGGACGCACATTGAAATGGGTACGCATGTCTGCACCGGGCATCTCGTTTCTATATGCCGTTTTCGGTCCGTTGGCGAAAGTGATGGTAAAATCCACTTTTATCGTCAACCGCATAGTTACCAAAAAAGAAGAGAACATATCGACGGATGAGCTTGAAAAAGCTCTGGAGATCTCGGATGTTGAGGAAGGAAAGGACAAGGAGCTTCTTGAG
This sequence comes from Bacteroidales bacterium H10, assembly GCA_001701295.1. Classification (GTDB taxonomy): domain Bacteria; phylum Bacteroidota; class Bacteroidia; order Bacteroidales; family Muribaculaceae; genus Lepagella. The sequence goes on along the minus strand of DAAV01000068.1, from coordinate 9,105 downwards.
GGCATTCTCTCTTTCGGGGAGCGTGAGGCCCACGAGGTGATGATATCGCGTGTCGACGTGACGGCCCTCGAGTTTCATGACACGTGGGATGAAGCCATAGGTGTTATTCTTGATTCGGGATATTCGCGCATTCCTGTCTATAACACGAGTCAGGATTCAATATGCGGCATTCTTTACAGCAAGGATCTTCTTCCATATATCGGAAAGGAAGACAGACCGGATTGGCAGTCGTTGATACGGGAGGCATATTTTGTTCCGGAATCGCGTATGCTCGGAGATCTTCTGGAGGATTTCCGCAAACGCAAGATACATATCGCTATTGTCATAGATGAATATGGCTGCACACAAGGCATTGTCACTCTCGAGGATGTGATCGAGGAGATTGTCGGTGATATCGATGACGAATATGACGATACCGACCGGTTGTATCACAAGATAAACAACGACACTTATATCTTCGAGGCCAAGATGGCTTTGCCTGATTTCTGCCGCGTGCTCGGCATCGAGGAGGAATCGCTCGGCGAGATCGGCGATGCGGAGACCCTTGCCGGTCTTCTTCTTGAGATAAAAGGTGATTTTCCGACTGTAAAAGAGGTTTTCGAGCGCGGATCGCTGCGTTTCCAAGTCATACAGATGGAAAAGCACCGTATAGTGAAAGTCAAGGTTATTCGGACGGAAAATAAACAATAAGTAGCTACTTAAGTATGGATTTTATATATTGGCGGCATCCGACCATACCGGGAATTAAGGTCGAGGAGATTACCGGCGGCGAGTATTACAAGGGTAAGGTATGGCTTGATATGGCCCGGCAGGTGTATTGTGAGAACGGCCGGGAGGCATATCGTGAAATAGGACATTTCAAGAACGGCGCGCCGTTTCTCTATGGAGAGACCGCGAGAATATCCATCACGCATTGCGACGGCCTTTTCGCCGTGGCTACTCTGCCTTCTACTCCTGAAGTCGAACTGGATTCGTTTTCAGCGCGTGCGGCACTGGGCATCGATGCGGAGCGTGCCGACAGAAAGCAGGTTCTCAGAATCCGTGAGAGATTTCTTTCTTCAGCGGAACTTTCGCTTGTTCCCGAAGATGATCTCTGCCTCAATGTGCTTGCGTGGACTGTGAAGGAAGCCGCCTATAAAGCCGCCCTGACAGAAGGCCTGGATTTCAGGGAGAACATAAGGATAGTGCGCATGCCGCTGCTGGCGCCTACGGTGCCGGTGTTTGACCCGAAGGAATACGGACTTCCCGCAACAACAAAAGTTCTCCCCGAAAATTATTTCGGGGAGGTAGTAATAGTGGCTGATGAAGATCTTCCGATGAGACTTTATTCATACATGTCCGATGATTTTATCGTGACATTATGCTATTCGCCTCGGTGCGCGAAGTTCGGCAAGATATCTGCGGACAAGTGACAGGTCTCTCATCGGTTTACATAAGGCTTCTTATCTGAAGCAATACGACAGTGAGGCCTGCAAGATAAATTGATATCAGTCCGATTCGGTTCATCAATCTTTCATTTCGTTGGTTTCCGGTAATTTTCATGATTGTAAGTTTAGTGATTAAGTGGATGTTCTCGGTTTAGGGATTTCCCTTTCTCCGCTGCAAAATTATGCGGTTTTGGTGCTGTAATCTTGCAGTGTGATGTAATAAAGTTTTAAATAATGTAAATAAACCTTAATCATGCACTTTTGAATATTCTTAAACAATTGAAAATGTGTATTTTTGCAGTCGCAAAACAATGCGTATCATAATCATCGCAAAGAATTAGACCGCAAATATAAGTTTAGAACTTGCCATGGACATCGGACATGAAATAAAAATGAGGAGACAGGAATTGCGTCTCACCCAGCAGGCTCTCGCGGATATGTCGGGAGTGAGCGTGCGAATGATCAAATCCATAGAAGGCAATTATGCCAATCCGTCAATACGCACTGTGGAGAAACTGCTTGTTCCCCTCGGCCTTCATATCGAGATTATAGAAAATAACTGAAGTATAACACGACAGCGGATCTCTTTCAGGACAATTCCGAGAAGAGATCCGCTGTCGTGTTGTATGGAATTGGTTGTAAGCTATTTGTTGTAGATGAAAATCGGCTTTGACTCGCGGTTCATCCTGTCAAGAGCTGTGACGGCATAGGTAGAGCCTTTGTCTCCGTTTATTCTGACGCGTGTGTATGGTGTCATGGCGACTATGGTCTGTGAATCCTCTATATCCTGTGATTCTCCGGGGAAAAATTCGTAGACCACATATTTTACCGCGTCTGTCTCGGCCTCCCTGTGGCTATGTGCGGGAGCCTTCCATGTGAGAAAATAATCTTTCCCGTCGCGTTCGATCTTAAGATCCTCTACTGTTTTAGGCTTTTTTCTCTGGTCACCGTAGACCGGTGGCAGAGCGATTGTGCTCTGATATTTCATTGCCAGAGAGTCTGAAGCCCCTTTGTAGTTTCCTGTCACCCAGTAGCCGTGCCACCATACATTGCCTTTTACATTGGGAAGACGGCGCGAAAGCCGGACTTTGGTGTCAAGCTCGTTCTTGTCATGGTTGCCGGGATCGGCAACATCCATGGTGCGTTTCACATCCTGACCGATATATATGTCAACCCCGTTGGCATTGTCGTTCCACCATTGTGCGAGCGATCGGCTGGGAGCGGCTTTTGTGTCGAGATTCCAGTACAATTGCGGCGCAAGATAATCTATCCATCCTTTTTTTGCCCAAAGGATTACATCGGCATAAAGATCGTCATAGTTCTGCAGTCCAGAACTGTTGCTGCCGCGCGGGTCGGATTTCTTGTTTCTCCATATTCCGAACGGACTGACTCCGAATCTCACCCATGGCTTTTTTTCTTTTATGGTATTGTGCATCTGCTCGATGAGAAGATCGACATTCTGGCGCCGCCAGTCTCCGCGATTCATTCCGTTGCCGAATTTCGCGTAACTTTTGTCATCGGGAATAGCCTTGCCCGGAGCAGGGTAGGGGTAGAAATAATCGTCTATGTGGATGCCGTCGACATCATAGCGGTCCAGTATGTCACTTATGATCTCGCATATGAAGTCACGGTTTTCCTGATATGCGGGGTCAAAAAGTACCTGTCCGTTGTAACGGAAAAAACGCTCCGGATGCTTGTTGGACATGTGTCCTGACGGAAGAGTCTCTTTTGCCGTGGAAGTCACACGGTATGGATTGAGCCATGCATGGAATTCCAGCCCCCTTTTATGCGCCTCCTCTATGGCATACTCCATGGGATCCCACATCGGGGAGGGAGCCTTGCCTCTTTTTCCGGTCAGCCATGCGCTCCAGGGTTCAAGATCCGATTTGTAGACTGCATCGGCCGTGGGGCGCACCTGAAATATAACGGCGTTGCAGCCGGCGTCTCTCAGTTTGTCGAATTGCTCCCTTATATATGCCTTGGCGCCTTCGGTTGTCTTGTTCTGCCACTGCGACTGGCCGATCACATGCAGCCATGCTCCTCTGAATTCACGTTTGGGATTGCCGGCAACAGCGCATAGCGACATTACAGCGGCAGCAAGCAATATAAATATTTTTTTCATCTGTAGAATTACTTGTCATTCTGGTTCCGGGGTATGATCCGGTCAAGTTCCCCTTTGACACTCACGCCGAAGAGTGCGAAGTCCATCAGCGCCGGATCATCGGGGCATACCTCGCGCATCTTTTCGGTGAGAATCTCCACACTGCGGCGGTCATTGGCCTTACGGTCCAGAAGTCCGAGCGCCCGGGCCGTGTTGCCCGCATGGACATCGAGCGGGATAAAGAGCTTCTTCTTAGGAATGCTTTCCCACACTCCGATATCGACTATACCGTCATCTCTGACAAGCCATCTCAGAGCCATGTTCACACGTTTGAGCGCAGTGGTGCGCAGGTTTGTCGGAAGGCATTGCGCGCATGTCTTCCCGCTGTTGATGTCGCGTATGATGCGCTCCATATTCTCTACAAGAGTCCATGCCGGCGCCTCATTGCTTCC
>DAAV01000068.1:0-5119 GCA_001701295.1 Bacteroidales bacterium H10 | reverse complement strand
CTGTAGATTTCTCTCAGACCGCGCAGATACCATTGCAGATGGCGTGCGAAAAAGGTGCGGTGCACGTTGAGTGCGGGGTCAAGGGCCTCATAGCCGCGTTCCATCATGAACCGGTAGGGCTGGTAATCCATAAGGCCAAGCATACGTTCGGCGTCGCGCAGTATCATGGTGCGTTTTCCCCAGGAGATTGAGGCCACGAGCAGAGCCGTGATCTCTATGTCCTGCAGACTGCTGAAACGGCGAGGAAACTGCACTGGATCCTCGCCGATAAATTCAGGCCGGTTTATACGTTCTGCCTCGCTCATGAGGAGCGAGGCAATTCTTGGGTCAATCATTTCTCTTTATTTCTGTTCTCGTTCATTTCCCGTATAGCCGCCGGACGCATCTTCTGAAGCTCTTCGGCCACTTCCGGACGTACGGTTCTGACTGTAGATATGAATGCCGAGTCAAAAGCCGCCAGGCATCGCGGCAAAGAATCATATTTCGATCTGCGCGAACCTGACTCCACAAGCTGGTGCTGCAGCTCGAGGCTGTCTTTGTATTGCCTGCTGATAAAGACGTGGGCTGTCTCGCGCCCGTCGATGTGGGCCGCTTCTATCTGGGCTGCCTCTTCCTTGACTTCCGCCTGCTCTCCTTTCGAACTGCAGGAGGCCGACATGAGGGCAACGATAGAGGCCAGAAATATTCCTGTTTTTTTTGCCATATCTCTAATAACTGGTAGAATCCCTTTTCGGTTTATTTGCCATACAGACTGTTCCACCACCGCGGGTCATCCTGGAGATACTTTGCAAACCAGGCCATGATCGTGTTCTGCCATGCGAGTTTGTTGTCAAATCCCGATATGACATGATTCTCGTGCTGCACTGTTATGAATTCGACGTCGCGGCCCAATATTCTGAGCGCGTTGAAAAGCTGGATGCTCTCACCGATGGGCACGTTTGTGTCGACTGTGCCGTGCAGCAGCAGCAACGGAGTGTGTATCTTGTCTGCATTGAAGAGAGAACCCTGCTTGGTGTACAGTTCGGGATCGCTCCAGGGATAGCTCTTGGCGGCTGCTACGCTGTTGTAGGAATAGCCCCAGTAGCCTTCTCCCCAGTATGATGTCACGTTTGAGATTCCGGCATGCGACACAGCGGCCGCGAAAATGTCGGTCAGCGTCTGGAGATACTGTGTCATGAAACCTCCGTAGCTTGCTCCGATGCAGCCTATCTTCTTGTCATCTACAAACTTGTGCTCGGCGCAAAATTTCTTGGTGCCTTCGATGATTTCTTCGGCTGTGCGCTTGCCCCATGCGTTCACGTGGCGGGCGGAGTATTCCTGGCCGTAGCCTGTGGTTCCGCTGGGATTGAGCACATAGACCACATAGTCGCGTGAAGCGAACACCTGAGGGGAATAAAGATGATAGAATGTGGCGTTGGATGGAGAGGTGCCGCCATAATAATATACTATGAGAGGATATTTTTTTGATGCGTCGAAATCGGGGGGCAGGCACATCCAGCCGTCTACCACGGTGCCGTCGGCAGCCGTGAACTTCCAGGGTTCCATATCACCGAATTTCACATCCTTGATCGTCTCCGCCAGCGGATCGGCAACAAGACGGGAACGTCCGTTCTTGAGGTTGAGAAGATATGCTGCGCCGTCGTTGGTGAATGAGCCGCCGCAATATGCCAGACTCGCACTCTCGTCGTCACCCATGCTGAATCCGCGTACGGTCTGCACCTCGGTGTCTAATCTCGATATCTTGCCGCTTTTGGGATCTAACGCGTACAGATAGGTGAAGAACCCTTCTTCCGCGGTGAAATATATCTTGTCGGAAGCTTTGTTCCATATCACTCTCGAAAGAACGGCCGGATCGAAGTCGCGGGTCACGGCGCGGGCCTTCCGGGTGGCTATGTCGTAAATGTAGCCCTGTCCGTCAAAATCGTTCCCGATCTCGTGAGGTGCGAAATTGGCTCCTATTCCGTCAAAAGCGCTTGGCCCGGCCACTATGAAGAGCTGTTGCCCGTCGGGTGAATAGACCGCGTTGCTGAGAGATGCCTCACATTTGCTGACAACGGTGTCACATTTCAGTGTGTTGAGATCCATCTGCACGAGCGTGGTGTTGTAGAACGGATAGCGCTCCGGAGTCTGGCGCGTCACTCCATAGAGCATTTTTGAACCGTCGGGAGTGAAGCTGTATATGCTTGTGGTCTGTCCGCCATAGGTCAGAGGTATGGATACATGGCTTGAAAGATCGTATCTCATTATATAGCTGCGGTCACGGTCGCCGGGAATACGGTCGTCCGGACTCAGATAGCGGTGCATCGGGCCGGATTCCTTGTCTGCCTCTACTTCCTTGTAGTAAAACAGATATTTGCCGTCGGGAGAGAATGTCACGTTCTCGTCAGGAATGCCTTTCGCTATGACGGCGGTTGTCATTGAGGGTACTTCCGTGCGATAGACGTCATAGGCGCCGTCACGCTCGGATGTGAAATAGAATGCCGTTTTCCCGGACATCCATACGGCCTTGGAATTTATGTCTTCGCTCAATACGCGTCCTGTTGCGGTTTCGGTCAGTACGGCGCGCCATTTTGTCTCTTTGGCCGATATCGTTTCGCGTGATACGGTAATCAGATACTTGCCGTTGTCGCAAAGAGAGACAGAGGTGACACGCTCCCCGGTCATGGTGGTGAGAGGGGAGACCCGTTTGGGGAGAACCGGAGATGAATTTACAGTTACATCTTTGAAATCCTCATCGGGCACGAACTCAAGGCTGAAAGAAGGAGCTTTCTCACCGGGCATACCCAACAGGTCGACTACGATCTCGTAATCAGCTTCCGGAGCGAGCTCAAGCGCGGTATCCGTGTCTGACGATACGGTGTCGCATGTCGCTTTGGTTATTTTGGTGTCTCCGTTCACTTTGACTGCCGCGCGCGACGGAGTGTTGAGCACAAGCTTGCCTTTTGCGAATCTTTCGGCACGCAGGCGGGTGGTGAAAGTGTGAAGGGCCGGACGGTCATTGTCATCGAAACCGCCGGTCTCTATGCGCCCGGTGGAGTCTGAGAGGATCGTTGTCCATCCCGCGGCTTCATAAGGCAGACTTGTACGGGCCTTCAGCAGGTCCTCCGGCTTGAAAGGATTCTCTTTCATCACGGAGTCGGGAACGGCTGGGATGTGGAGCGGTTCCGGAACTGCCATCTTATATTCTCTGACTGTATAGGCCGACGCAAGCAACGCTGTGGCGGCTATCGCCCCTCCCATGGTGAGAAGCGTGAACGGTGTTCTTTTCATGGTGTTAAGATAAGTGACAATTTAAGAAAAATCAGGTGTTAGGTTTCTCGTATGCCCGTATGCCTTTGATCTTCACCCGATATATCAGGTTGGTATAGGGACGTACGTTGTTGTTCATCCCGGCGCCGTATCCTGACGCATACGGGATGATGAGTGTAGCCGAATCTCCGACATGCATGGTGGTCAGTGCGATCCAGAATCCAACTACAGTGTTGTTGGGCTGTGTCACATAGAGGCTGTCGCCGGTTGAGGCGGAATAAGAATTGTCGATCATGGTCCCCTCGATATCCTCGACTTCATATTTCAATTCGACTGTGGAATTGGACATCGCCACGAGGTTGTCGGCTGTCAGGGCACGGTCGTTATGCCATTTTATGTACACAGAATTGCGTGGTGCCCAGTCAGGCACCACCAATTCATATTCTTTGGTATCGATTGAGGCGATATATGCGTCGTTCTGCTCGCGCCACGCCTCATAATCGTCCGATTCTCCTTTAAGACAGGACGTAAGAGGAGCGATCATGGCCACGCAGGCTATCGCCGTCAGATATTTTTTATTCATTTCAGAGTTTTGGAATCTTAAAATTTCACCTCGGGGGCTTTCTCGGCACCTGCCTCGGCCTTGAACTGCGGTTTCTCGTCAAATCCGAACCAGCCGGCATAGATGGTGGTCGGGAATTTCTTGATTGCCGTGTTGTATTCGCGCACGCTTTCGGTGTAGCGTTTACGCTCTGTGGCTATACGGTTTTCAGTGCCTTCGAGCTGGGCCTGAAGGTTGAGAAAGTTTTCGTTGGCTTTCAGATCAGGATATGCCTCGGTCACGGCGAGCAGAGATTTGAGCGCGCCGCTCAGTTCGTTCTGTGCCTGTTGGTAGCGGGCCAGATTCTCTTCTGTCAGGTCTTTGGCGTCCAAGGTTATCGAAGTGGCTTTGGCGCGAGCCTCTACTACTTTCGTGAGGGTTTCCTCCTCGTGTGTCGAATACCCCTTGACGGTGTTGACAAGATTCGGAATCAGGTCGGCGCGACGCTGATACTGGTTCTCTACCTGTGCCCAGGCTTCCTCTACGCCCTGCTGTTTTTCTACAAGACTGTTGTAGTTGCACGATGTCAGGCCGGAGGTTGCTGCCAGAACCGTGATCGCCATGGCTATTTTTCTGAATAATTTCATAGTTTTTTGTATTGTTATTTCATTACAACAACTTGCGGAGAAGACTGTTGAGGCTTACCTCCTCACCGAGGATCTTCTCAAGTTCGTCTACGCTGACACGGCGCTGTTCCATTGAGTCGCGCTCGCGGAGCGTTACGGTATTGTCTTCGAGAGTCTGGTGGTCGACGGTGATGCAGTATGGCGTTCCGATGGCGTCCTGACGGCGGTAGCGCTTGCCGATCGAATCTTTCTCGTCATACTGGCATGTGAAGTCGAAGCGGAGGCGGTGTTGTATCTCGCGTGCCTTCTCGGGCAGACCGTCTTTCTTGACAAGAGGAAGCACGGCGCATTTAACCGGCGCGATCGGAGCGGGGAAGTGCAGTACCACCCGGCTGTCGCCGTTGCCGAGGTCCTGAGCCTCGTAGCAGGAGCAGAGCACCGAAAGGAACATGCGGTCCACACCGATGGAAGTCTCGATGACATAGGGGACGTAGCTCTCGTTGAGTTCCGGATCGAAATACTGGATCTTCTTGCCCGAGAATTTCTCATGCTGCGACAGGTCGAAATTCGTGCGCGAATGTATGCCCTCCACTTCCTTGAATCCGAAAGGCATCTGGAACTCTATGTCGGTAGCCGCGTTGGCATAATGGGCAAGTTTCTCGTGGTCATGGAAACGGTATTTCTCATCGCCGAGGCCAAGAGC
>DAAV01000164.1 GCA_001701295.1 Bacteroidales bacterium H10 | reverse complement strand
AAACAAAATCATCCAAATGATGGCGTTCGAGTTTGTTGGTGGCAAGAGTATGTTTGATGTCTGTACGATAGTCGTAGAACCATATCTCTTTTGTAGGTTGTCCTTTTGTAAAGAACAGCACATTGGCCTTTACTCCCTGTGCATAGAATATACCTGTAGGCAAACGAAGGATAGTGTATAGGTTGAAATCTGTGAGTAGCTTCTTACGTATCGTTTCTCCGGCACCGCCTTCAAAAAGTACATTGTCTGGCAATACTACAGCGGCACGGCCACTTGTTTTAAGCATCAGCATCATGTGTTGAAGGAAGTTAAGCTGATTGTTCTTGGTGTCGATGTAGAAGTCGGGACGATTGATTTCCACCGACCCGGCGGCACGGGTACCGAAAGGCGGATTTGCGAGGATTACATCGGGATTAATTGCCGATTCCTTTTCGAGAGAGTCTTCACACACAATCGGACTTCGCTCGGTTCCTACACCGTGTAGATAGAGGTTCATCGATGCAAGAGTGACAACAAGTGGAGTATTGTCGCTACCATGCAATGCCTTGTCACGCAGAAAATCGCGCTTGGTTTTGTCCTGACTTTGAAGCTTCATGAAATCGTAAGCTGCCAAGAGGAAACCACCGGTGCCGCAGGCAGGATCGCAGACTGTCTCTCCGATTTTGGGGCTGATGCAATCGACCATCACCTTGATGAGCGGGCGGGGTGTGAAATATTGGCCGGCACCGCTTTTCTTATCCTGACCGTTCTTCTCCAATATTCCTTCATATATGGCACCCTTGACATCCACATCCATACCGAGCCAGTCTTCCTCGTCAATCATTGTGATGACTTTTTTCAGATAGACCGGCTGCTCGATTTTGTTAACCGCCTTGGTATATATGGTGCCTATTAACCCCTCCTCCTGACTCAACCGTTTTAGAACCTCCTCATAGTGATCAAGAAGATCCATGCCGTCGAGTTCACGTAGCGAGTTCCAAGTGCATCCGTCGGGAATGGCCGATTCCTCCTCAAAAAGTTCTACATTCTCCTCGTCCATCTTTAGAAACAGGAGATACGTGAGTTGTGTGATATAATCAGTGAATCCCACACCGACTCCAGCGAGAACGGTGGCCATATTCCATACTTTCTTGATAAGCGATTGCTCGGATGTAGCGTTCTTTGCCATTTGTTTTATGCTGCTGTTTTTCTGAATACTATGAAACTGAAGAGAGAGTCGAGGGCTGCATTTGCGTTCTGCTTATTGCCGAATGCCTTTATAAGCTGCGCCGCGCGTGTTTTATCATCCTCTTTGATATCGTCGATTGAACAAGCCCCATTCGATGCGATATAATCCACTACCAGACTGATAATCTCACGCTGTTTGGGCGTAAGCTCTCGCTGATTCTGACCCATCCAGAGGTTGAAATACTGACGGGCTGTACCTACAACGCTTTCGAGGCGCTCAATCTGTCGGAATGCGAAACGTACCAGCTGTATAATGTTTGTAAGGGCTTCTCGTTCCGACCTATTGGTATAACGTTTCACCTTGTCGGGTTTGAGCACGGCGTATGAGTTCCACAATGCTCCAGCGCGGAAACTGCTGTTGGCCTGTTCCATTTGCCGCTTCAAATCCTGAAGCATGGCGAATGTAATCGGTGTGCTCTCGTTATTGTAGATTATGCGCAACGCCTCTATCTCGTCTGCATGGGTACGACAATACTCCTCGAACGCCTGTGTAGTGGTGCTGGCATCTTCGAGGGAAAAACCTTTCGATATTAGATTGTCTTCTCCGGGTTGCAGAGTCTTTATGAATCCGGCTGCAAGAATAAGAATCCATTCGCGAGCCTTTGGATTCATTGAAAGCGGACTTACAAGCTCTTTGCGTTCAAGGTTGGGCTGATTGACATCAATAAACGGAGGTAGAGTCTGATTTTTAAGAGCCTGATAAATCAGGTTGGCAAGTTCACGCATATCCATACCGTGAGAGCGGTCGATAAACTCTTTTCGTTGTTCCTTGTCAGCCTTGTTATAAAGGCGTGCCAAGATACCGGCCAGTCTGTTGAGATGTTCGTCAGGGATAAAGCCGTGAGTAATATCTTCAAGAAGCTTCCTGAGGGTTATATGTTGTGCGGGAGGATACTCGTGAGACGGGATGCCTTTCATGCTTTCAACCACACCAACGCAATCAACAAGATAAAAACAGTCCTTTGTATCGGCGTTAGGGGTGACATTGCGGAGTGCTTCGTCACCGATTGTCCTAACGCCTCTACCTTTCATCTGTATATAGAGGGGAAGAGAGGAAACATCTCGCATGAACATCACCACTTCGAGCGGCTTCACATCTGTGCCTGTGGCTACAAGAGTGCAGGTGACGGCTATACGGAAATCCTTGTCAGTGCGGAAATCCTTTATGAGTTTATTGCTGTCGCCGCATGAATACGTGATTTTCTGCACGAATTTGTCATCATCGCGACCGAAAACCTCGTTGGCTATCTTGACGATATTGGTGGCGTGCACCTCGTTGAGCGCGAAAATCAAGGTTTTCGGAATATAGTCCATCTTAGGCTCACGCTCGGTGAACATATCCGTATAAATGCTGTCGCGAAATGTCTCAAGTACAAGTTTTATCTGTGCAGGATTTATTATACTGCGATTAAGTTCCTCCCGTGTGTATGTCGATGTCTCTTTGTTTTCGATGATCTCGACCGAGCCGGTATATCTTGTTTCTTTTCGAAGTTTATCACCTTTTCTGATTGCTCCTCCGTTGGTAGTTACCTCAGTCTTTATACTGTAAACGCGGTGCCCTACATTAACGCCGTCAAGTATACTCTGTTCAAGAGTGTAATTCACAACTACGTTGTTGTTGAAGAAAGCAAGCGTTTCCGGCACGGGGGTTGCCGTAAGTCCGACCAATCGTGCCGTATCAAAATAATCAAGGACCTTTTTCCAGTTGCCATATATCGAGCGGTGACACTCGTCGATTATTATCATATCGAAATAATCGTGGGGAAGCTTCGGATTGTCGGGCAACGTCAACTCGGCAGGACCATCAGGAGTGGATTCTTCATCGGAATCGTCTATGATTGGTTCTCCTTTCAGAAAGGCAAAAAGACGCTGAATGGTGGAGATGATTACATTACTGTCCGATGGAATCTCGTTATTCGTGAGACGGGAAACTCCATAGATGGTATTGAAGGCATCCCCGTTCTGAGTCAACCGGAATGTGCCGAACTCTCCTTCAGCCTGTTTGCCGAGATTGTTGCGGTCAACGAGAAAAAGTACCTTCTTCATGCCAACATGAGCGAGCATACGATATGCCGCCATACATGCTGTATATGTTTTGCCGGCTCCGGTGGCAAGTACCATCAGAACCTTTTTCTGACCTATTCGGAAACTGGCTTCAAGGTTGGTTATGGCTTCAAACTGACATTCACGGAGACCTTTCTTCGGGACACCTGGCAGTCCGGCAAAGGGATTGTCAATGCCGAGCATTCCGACAATTTTCTTCGGCGACGGCATCTTGACAAGTGAATAGTAATTGGATTCAGACTGACGCATGTCACGCATATAAAGTTCGCGTCCGTTGGAAGTCATGACAATCGGGAGGGGATTGGATATGACAGGATAACATGAAGGCACACTCCTGGCATAATCCTCAGCCTGCTCCCATACGCATTGGCTTGTCACATCCACTTCCTCGCGTTTCGCTTCAAGGACTCCTACGGCTTTGCCGTTTAGGAAGAGAAAATAATCAGTTTCTTTATTGCCTTTCAGCAAACCCTCACGTATAGCCACAGCTGTCATTCCGGCTGCGTATTCCTCGCGGTCGATGACATCCCAGCCGGCATCGGTAAACATCCGATCTATTTTATGTCTCGCTTTCTCTTCCGGTGTCATGTTCGCATAGTTTTATATTATCGGAACTTCAGGAACAAAAAAATAATCAGTCGGACTTTATTTCGCTTGCCATCTCTTTTTTGAAACGTAAATCGGTCAGACGTTCTCCTTTATATGTGAAGTATAATGGACCCTGATAAGCTCCGGAAAGGGTCTGCCTATCTTCCGGAAGGAAGGTACCTACAAACGGGGACAACTTATATATGCGTCCCTTATACTCTATGGAATCATCACTTGCCACTTTAACATGGATACCGGTGGGAATGAATACCAGCTCATCACCGATTTTTATATCGACAAGACTGAATTTGAATCTTGGCTTCTTGGTAGATTTATGTTTGTCTGTTACTGTCGTATGAACTGGTTCATCGGAATGTCCTCCCTTTGCCTCTGTTGTTTCAGCGTCTGCCATAGAATACTGTCTTATGGGTTTGTTGTCCTCATATTCAGTAACAATGGCATCGTCGATAGTCTGTGCGATATCGCGGAAAATATCAAGGGCTATCTGAGGAGCGACATTAAAAAACTCGCGATTCTGTCGGATTCGCAAATCGGTAAGACGATCAATCGTTTTATGGACGAGTTTTTCTACCTTGTCATATTTTACGGTCTGTAACGTTGCGAATATCTCAAATGGCAACGGCACGGCAGTGTTGTCAAGTTCTTTTGAGCGAATGTTGACCGGTCGTGAACTTTTGCCAATTTTTACCCAATCTTCCCTAAAGCTTGGATTGGTGAGAATATAAACAAAACCGGATTCTTTCATAGTCTTCTGTCTTTAACTGAATTATGCTTCGCATCTAACTCAGGAGCCATCACCACCTCATTCGGATCGATCAATGTCTGTACGTCCTTTTAAGACAAACGGCAATGACAGGAAGCATCTGAGAAAGCCATAGATCTGTCTTATGTTGTTGTGGAGGAACAATTTTTTAGTCGATTCAGGTATTTTACCATTGCGCTCTGATTAACGAATAATGCAAATTTAGTGATTAATTCCGATATGACAATGAAATAAGCCGAGAAACATAAGCGCATAACAGACAGTATATAAATACCCTTCGGAGGCATCCGAAGGGTATTTATATGTATTTGTATATGAAGATTCATTTAATCTGCAATCACTTCTTCTATTACGGCGAGAGAATCAACGGCTAGTGAATCTTCAGCTTTCTCTAAACCAAATGTATCAATATAGTCTACCTGAACATTGTCTTTTGATGATCCATCGCGGGGTTTGCGTTCTACGCTTAGCTCCATAAAGCGAGGCTGATATGAACACATCACTGTTACCTCTCCTTTGTAATAAGCCAAAGCTACGGCCATGTCCTTATCGTTTTTGAACCAATTCGGCTTCCCTTCTACCGGTTTAAATCCCGCCTTCTGGATCTGAGTATCGAATGCCTTGGCAAGCGCTTCTTCGGAACCGGGTTGAAATTTTTTAAATGTATTGTTATGGGCAAATACACCTGAAAGGTTGGCATTGTAATTATATTCAGGCGAAGTCGGGAAACGATAGCCGTAAATGTATTCGTATCGTTGGGAAGAAAGAGTGTTGTCAAAGCCATACAGGAAAGAGAATGGATAGCCGTATTCACTTAATGAGGACGTGTCCATATCGGCATATTTGTAACCGCTAAGTTTGTCCTTAAAGTCGCGAAGCACCATTCCTTTGCGGGTTTTGAAGAATGTCGTGTCGGTTATGTTTGATATAATTTTACGAGCTTCTTTTTCTGCATTGAAGTAGTTGCTGTAAATAGCGGATCCGGTCATAAATGAAAGATTTGTATAGTTGTTCTGGCCGACTTCTTTTAAATCTTTATTCATGAAGTTAAAAGATTTACCCTCCCCGACAATGAGAACCTCTTTGTTAATATACCCCAGTACCGTGTAATCAAAAGGTATTATGACATTGTCATCTTTATCCACAACGCCATACTTTTCTTGTTTTTTAGCAAGGTAGTATTTATCGTTTATTTGAGTCAGAGGGATAAGTTCATCATATTTGGCACGTATGACGATTTCGCCCTTCTCGTTTTTAAGGCCATATGCATCACCATCCATAAAAACGATAGCTCCATCATTGAAACCGAGCCAAGAGGGGAGATGTCCTTTCCATTTGCCAATAGAACTGAATCTTTTTCCGGCCTTATCCAATAAGACTACCTCGTCGTTTTCTTTCTGAACCGGAAGGTAACCATTATTGAAAGAACCAAAGTCTTTATATTCATTGGATGAGAATGAAAATAATTCTTTGCCTGCGGTATCAATAGCAAAATACTTATTTGTTGAATCATTTATTTCTTTTCCAACAATTGCAACGCCATCGGCAGAGAAATTAAATGCGCGGTCGTAAGAAGGTTTGATGACAATTTCACCTTTTTCATTGATATAGCCCTGTTTATTGTCATCATTTGATACTGTCGCATATCCGTTGGCAAAATCGCTGGCAGACACAATGGAATTGTCAAGATTTGCAACCACCTCGCATTTCCCATTGATAATGGAGATGCCTTTGCCTTTGAGTACGGCAAGAGCGACATCATTCTCATTGAAAGAGGAGGCATAAAGATAGCTTTCGCTATTTAATGGTTTGGTTACATTGTCCACAGTGAAGTAGTCATATAAGCCACTTTCGTTTTTAACACAGAATTTGTCGTTAACTATGACTGACGGTTGGCTTTTGAACTCGTCTTTATGGATTATTTCGCCGGTATTAACATCAACGATGCTCCACATATCGGAATCAACGAGTTTGGCGGCGACATAGCGGGTGTCGGCCTTGTCTGAATTGCCGCACGATGGTAGCGAGACCGCGCATATAATAAAAAGCGAGACCGCTAACAGGCAGGATTTTTTAAGTAGTTTAGTCATGGTTGGTTTTATTATTGGTTGAAAATTTATACAGGATTGAAAATTTTAAATTATTTCGCGAAGTATGTAGTTGTTATGTTGTTCTGTGGGAAATAAATATCTTTCTGTAAAGATCTACTCGATTAATAAATGACAGGGAATTTAATTCGGGTTTGTTCAATTCGTGTCAGTTAGGTTTATTCGGGTAAATCGTGGAGTTGCGAGGTAGGAAGTTCACATAGGTAAAAGCGAAAATAGCAAGTGACTGAGAATAATCACTTGCTATTTGTAATGGTGCCCAGAACAGGGGCATTAACTCTGAATCGAAATGAATAGTGCTCTTTTTTAAGTGAATGTCGATATTTGCGTAAAATGCTGTATTTCAACTGAATTAAACTAAATTGAATTGGTTCAAATTTCAATCAGACTCGAACTCGATTTGTTAAAATTCAACCTTCGCTGACAATTTGCTGACAAAAATTGTTGTATCTTTGTAGTGGCTTTAGAGCCTAAATATCAAGTAAGTAAACTAAGTTGAATTTAAACGAAACTCTCCAATGGCGACAATTAAACGCGCTTTATCGGCGAAGACAAATCCTTCGGGCAGGGCTGAAATCATGCTCCGAGTGTCCGTTTCCCATAGTGTATCACACCGTATCAAGAGCGGTCTCTTCATCAAGAAAGAGCTGTTCAAGGATAACAAATTCTCTAATCCGCGTGATCCGGAATTGAAGAAGGAAGTCCGCGATGTTCAGGATCGTCTTGATGAAATTGAGAAGTTCCTCATTCGTATCTGTGAGGACACCCCGCTTAATAAAGTGACGAAGGACTTTCTTCTCACTCAGCTGGACTTGTTCCTCAATCCCCCCGTAGAGGATACACCTATTGCTCCAGAAGTCACCTTCTTCGACATCTTCGAGGACTACATCACAAAGAAGAATATCTCGGAATGGAGAATCAAGCATCTGCGCGTTCTCAAACGTGCGTTGATGCGATATGAACTCTACGTCCGCGCCAACGGCAACCGTCGGTATAAAATCAAACTCGATGACTTCACTGTCGATGACGTGAACGACTTTGAGAATTTCCTCCGCAATGAACACAAGTTCTACAAGAAATATCCGAAGATTTATGAGGCTGTTCCGGCTGACACCCACTCCCAGCGTAAGAAGCCGAAACCCCATCCCAAGGGAGACAATACCATCGTCGGCCTCTTCGGATTGATGAGAGCGTTCTATCGCTGGTGCAGAGACCAGGAATTGACGACCAACGATCCGTTTGCCAAATATAACGGAACGACAACGGAAGTGTACGGCACTCCCTACTACATCTCTCTTGAAGAGCGCGACAAGATTGCCGACTATGACCTTTCGGCTAATCCATCACTGGAGGCTCAGCGCGACATCTTCATCTTTCAGTGTCTTATCGGTTGCCGTGTGTCCGACCTCATGGCTATGACTCCGGCAAGCATAATCAACGGAGCCATAGAATATATGCCACAAAAGACCAAAGGAGAACGTCCTCAGGTCGTCCGCGTTCCGCTCAATGCACGTGCGAAGGCTCTGGTAGATAAATATGCCGGGCGCGATGATTTGAAAGGGAAACTGTTCCCGTTCATCAGTTCGCAGAAATACAACGTGGCAATCAAGAAGTTTTTCACTGTATGTGGAGTGGACCGCATGGTGACAGTCCTCAACCCGACAACAGGCGCGGAGGAGAAACGCCCCCTCAACGAAATCGCAAGCAGCCACCTCGCCCTACGTACCTTTATCGGCAATCTCTACAAGAAAGTCAAAGACCCCAATCTTGTCGGCTCCCTCAGCGGTCATAAGGAAGGCAGCAAAGCCTTCGCCCGGTACCGCGACATCGACGAGGACATGAAGAAAGAACTTGTTGATCTACTTGATTAAACCATTGGGATTTACTGATAATCGAAGAAAAATGCGTAATTTTGTATTATGACACAGGATTTGACGCTCTCTCAGAATAAAGAGTACCCAAGCTGGGTTAAGGAACTCAAGCAACGGTACCTTTCCGCCCGTCTTAAAGCATCCGTAGATGCCAACCGCACATTGTTGGAATACTATTGGAGCGTGGGGCGCGATATAGAAGACAAACAGTATGCCAACACATACGGCTCCAGATTTTATGAGACATTGAGCCATGATATGAGGTCTGAAATGCCCGGAGAGAAAGGCTTTTCAGAAGGTAACATACGGTATATGTATCGCTTCTACAAGCTTTATTCTCAGCACATTGAAAATCTTCTACAGGGTGTAGAAGATTCTAATACTACGAATCTTCTACGAGGCGTAGAAGATTCCAACTATACAAAGCATCCGCATGATGCGGGCGATTTGCTTAAAGAGATATGCTCAATTCCGTGGTTTCATCAACAGCGTATCATAGACAAATGCAAAGGGGACGCGAAAAAGGCTCTCTTCTTTGTCCGCAAAGTCATTGAGAATAGCTGGGGACGTGATGTGTTGCTGAATTTCCTCGGAACTGACCTGTACGAGCGTCAGGCGAAAGCCCTCACCAATTTCAGCAAAACTCTTCCGGCACCACAAAGTGATCTTGCCCAGCAGACCACCAAAGACCCATACGTGTTCAACTTTCTGGCGATGACGGAGGAATACAACGAGCGGGAACTTGAAGACGCTCTTGTAGCCAACGTGACGAAATTCCTTGTGGAGTTGGGCACCGGATTCGCCTATATGGGTAGACAGTATCGACTACAGGTAGGAGAAAAAGAAATCTTCATCGACCTTCTGTTTTACAACACCCGCATACACGCCTATTGCTGCGTGGAATTGAAGACCGGCTCATTCGAGGCATCCCATCTCGGACAGTTAGGTCTGTATGTTACGGCAGTCAATCATCAGCTGAAGACTGAATACGACAATCCCACCATCGGATTGTTGATTTGCAAGGACAAAGACAATATCGAGGCTCAGTATTCATTGGAGGCATACAATCTTCCTCTTGGAATATCTCAGTATGAGTTGTCCAAACTCATTCCCAAAGAGATAAAGAGTTCTCTACCATCTATCGAGCAGATAGAATCAACACTGGAGCAATTATCGGAGAATGACGAGGTGTGATATTTTCCCCTCCAGCCTATATTTAAGAATTTGATAGTCCCGATTCATCACGAGTCGGGACTATAAGTATAAGTATGTGTCGTCTTCTAATTGAGAGAACAGATTTCCAGTCTATGCCTTTGGGATTAAAAATGGTGCTAAAATGGTGCTAAAACGGTGCTAAAAATGGTGCTAAAAATGGTGGTAAAGCATCCAACATAAGATATGCTGAGAAAAGCGAAAGTTGATGTCGGTAAAAATGTCGGTAAAGGTGTCGGTAAAATGTCGCTGAAAATGTCGCTAAAAAAGTTTCTTTGACTCAGATGAAGGTAAAATGAGGGTAGAAATGAGGGTAGAAATGAGGGTAGAACGAGAACTCAACTGTAAATCCAACAGTAAATTCAACAGTAAATACAGTTAAATCAATTACATTGCGAAAGCGGCAAGAGGCTGGGCTGTCTGCATTGTTTACGGCGGTTATGCCGTCAAAAGGTGACGGTGCAGGCACTGACACCTTTTGACCGCATCGCGCCTACGGGTAACTGCGGAACACCGAGAACCGGCAACGCCTCCGAGGATTGGCAACGGCTTCGCTGATGCCACATCGGAGACTTATTGCCGTTCCTCCGTGTTCTTTTTCGCAGTTGCCGGATAAGGACTTTTTACGACCGCCCCGCCACTTACCGCTTGTTTCAGCAGTCCACTGGCAAGTAAATTCCAATCGAGGTGCATGAATGTATAAATTGCAATACTTAGGTTGGGATCTCAGAAAAAAGTATTAACTTTGCGGGTTGAAAAATGTTCTCAGTATATGAGTCGACAAATACATATCGCCGCAATGGTTCTGGCAGTGCTTATGTTGCTGCTTGTTACCGTGACACCGCATCATCATCATAATGATGCAGCATGTGTATATGTTGAACACTGCGAGAAGGACAATACCGACAATGATAAACACACACGCCATCATAGCGATGGAACTCAGTGCATAGAAAAAGGTGCTGTAATTGAGGGTAAAATCCAAACTCTCAATAATATTCCTGCTAAAGTTATTCCTGATTTCATTGCCGTCCTGAATATTATAAGGATCCTTTTCTTTTCCGGTTCCGTTTCACAAATTAAGACGGAGCAGATTATATCATATCAATTACCTTACACTGAGGAAGCAAATTATCTCAGAGCGCCCCCACGTACTTTAATCTAATACTGTCCACGGACAGAGCTGTATTATCAGTCTTTACAAAGAGATATACATATACACTCATTCCGTCCGTAGTAAATGCTCATTCTGATGTGGCATTCAACAACTGAGATGTCGGAATAGTCAGTTCCGATACGATGTCGCCATATCTATCAATAAGAGGCCGTGGATACTTCTCTCATTTTTTTTTGAGGAAAAGCCGTTTGACAAAATCAAAAGGCTTTGGCTACTTGTTGTATATTCATATTTCAAGGTTATGCCGAGTCGTGTCTTGGCCTCCCAATAATATTTTGATCATATGTTTCAAAGAATAATTCAATTTTCGATAAAAAACAAACTGGCAGTCGGCGTATTCACATTGGCGCTGATTGTGTGGGGTATATGGTCACTCACACAGCTGCCTTTCGACTCTACCCCGGACATTACCAACAATCAAGTGCAGGTGATAACGCAGGCTCCGTCATTGGGAGCGCAGGAGGTGGAACAGTTCATCACGACACCCGTTGAGATGGCGCTTGCCAATATACCAAAAGTTAAGGAACGCCGAAGCATCAGCCGTAGTGGGCTGTCGGTCATTACTCTTGTATTTGATGATAACGCTGACACATATTGGGCACGTGAGCAGGTGAATCAGATGCTCAAGGAGGCTGAGGAACAGCTTCCGCAAGGGAAGGCATCGGTCAATCTCGGTCCGATTGCGACAGGTCTCGGCGAAATATACCATTATACCATCCGTCCCAAGAAAGGGTATGAGGACAAGTACACCCTCACCGACCTGCGAACGATGCAGGACTGGATAGTGCGCAAACAGCTTTCCGGCACACCGGGAGTTGCGGAAGTCAGCGGCTGGGGAGGATTCGTCAAACAGTATGAAGTTGCGGTCGATGCCGACCGGCTTAATTCATTCGGCCTGACTGTCAACGATATATATAGCGCTCTCGAAAATGGCAACGAAAACACCGGCGGCAGTTATATAGAAAAAAACAGCAATCAGTATTTCATCCGCGGTATAGGTCTGGTAAAGTCCTTGGATGATATAAGCAAAATCCCCGTCAAGACCGTCAACGGCTCCCCGGTCCTTATAAGGGATGTCGCTAATGTTCAGTATGGCTCAGCCACACGATACGGTGCAGTGACACGCAATGGCGAGGGTGAGGTAGTTGCCGGAATCTCTTTAATGCTTAAGGGTGAAAACTTTCAGGAAGTCATCAGAAATGTCAAGGAACGAATGGCACAGATACAGAAGAGTCTTCCGGAAGGAGTGGTCATTGAGCCTTTTATAGACCGAACCCAACTTGTTGACCGCGTCACAGATACCATTACCCGTAATCTTGTCGAGGGTTTCCTGATTGTAGTGTTTATCCTTGTTCTGTTTCTCGGCAATTTCCGAGCCGGAGTTGTAGTGGCGTCAGTAATTCCTCTTGCCATGCTGTTCGCTTTCGGTATGATGAAACTATTCGGAGTAAGCGGGAACCTGATGAGCCTTGGAGCTATCGACTTCGGATTGATTGTAGATGGAGCGGTGATTATTGTAGAAGCTGTATGTCATCATATAGCCATAAGCACGACGAAATATCACGGAGCCCGGCTAACACAGGCTCAAATGGATGAGGAAGTGTATTACTCCGCATCCAGAATAAGGAATTCAGCCGCTTTCGGCGAAATAATCATCATGATGGTTTACCTTCCCTTGCTGACGTTAGGAGGGATAGAGGGAAAAATGTTCCGGCCGATGGCGCTGACTATTTTTTTCGCGATACTCGGAGCCTTCATCCTGTCGCTGACTTATGTTCCGGCTGCGAGCGCTTTATTCCTCAGCAAAAAGAGCGTCCACAAGCGTAATTTTTCCGATCGACTTATTGCCAAACTGCAGCAATGGTATCGTCCGGTTCTCAATTTCGCCCTCAACTGGAGCAAGACTCTGATTGCGGTCATGGTCATACTTTTCGGCATCAGCGTCTGGATATTCACCAGAATGGGAGGAGAGTTCATCCCCAATCTTGAGGAAGGCGACTTCGCGGCGGAGATAAGCATGGCTCAGGGCACATCACTTTCGCAGATGGTGAAGGCAACTACTCTTGCAGAGAAGATTATCAAGGAACAGTTTCCAGAGGTGAAGCAGGCCGTCACACGTATCGGAAGTTCCGAGATCCCCACGGATCCCATGCCGATGGAACGCGCCGACATGCTCATATCGTTAAAGCCGAAAAGTGAATGGATCTCGGCTAAGACAAAAGACGAACTGATGGAGAAAATGGAGGAAGCCCTCAGCATCATTCCCGGAATGGAAGTCGAAATGTCACAACCTATCCAGATGCGTAACAATGAACTGATTACTGGAATAAAACAAGATGTGGCTATCAAGATATACGGCGATGATCTTGACAAACTTGAAGCCTCGGCCAAGAAGATAGCGAATCTGATAAAAAATGTAAAAGGGGTGTCCGAGCCTTTCGTGGAAGAGGTTCAGGGATTGCCTCAGATACAAGTGAAATACAACCGTGACCGACTGGCGCAGTACGGCATTCCGGTTTCCACAGCCAACAGTATTCTCGAAGCAGCTTTTGCCGGGAAAAGTACAGGTTCAGTTTACGAGGGTGATAAAAGTTTTGATCTCGTTGTGAGGCTTGATGAGAAAATACGCAATGATGTCTCTACCCTGGAGAATCTTTATCTTCCGTTACCTGACGGTGGAACTGTTCCGTTACGACAGGTCGCAGACATAAGTTTTGAGGGAGCTCCTGCCCAGATAACACATGAAGATGGCCAGCGCAGGATTTTTGTCGGATTCAATGTCAGGGGGCGTGATGTGCAGAGTACAGTTGAGGAGATTCAGAACATACTCGACAACAACCTCAATCTGCCATCGGGTTATTATTATACATACGGAGGCCAGTTCCAGAATCTGAAGGAGGCTACCGGTCGTCTTTCTATTGCTCTGCCGCTTGCATTGATCGTGATTTTGCTGTTGCTGTATGCAACTCTGAAAAACATACCGGAGACACTGATGGTATTCTCCGCCATACCTCTTGCCACAATTGGCGGAATACTGGCCCTGTGGATGCGCGGAATGCCATTCAGCATATCTGCCGGAGTGGGGTTCATCGCCTTGTTCGGTGTGGCAGTCCTCAACGGTCTTGTACTTATAGGACAGTTCAACAATCTGGAAAAGGAAGGTGTCAGCAATATCCGCAAGCGTGTCATCATGGGATGCGAGGAACGTCTGCGTCCTGTCATAATGACGGCACTTGTAGCCTCATTCGGTTTTCTGCCTATGGCCTTGTCGCACGGCGACGGTGCCGAGGTACAACGCCCGCTCGCCACGGTAGTTATAGGAGGTCTGGTCACTGCCACTATCCTGACGCTGCTCGTGATGCCGGCAATCTACAAAACTTTCACCAAAACAAAGAAAAGTAAAAAGAATGAAAGCAATTAAATATATATTGTTTATTTTAATGACTTACATCGGTCTTGTCTGTCATGGACAGGAAGTCAGGCTGAACTTACAGGAATGTATAGATGCGGCTCTGCGCGACAATCTCGACCTTCGGAGCAGCAACCTTGAGGTCGCGAAATCTCAGGATCTTCAGGGTTCATGGCTCGACCTGCCGCAGACTTCAATTTCTCTGAGCCAGGATCCCACATCGGGGGGAAGTCCCGACAATGCCGTGACTTTCAGCCAGTCTTTTGAATTCCCCACTTCCTATGTTGCCAAGCGGAAATATCTGAAGGCCGAGACAGAGGTGGCCAAATCAAATCTGAATGTAAGCCGCAACGAGGTAATCCGAGATGTAAGTTCTTGCTATTATACTTTACTGATGGCACAACGTACTGTAGAGATTCTTCAAAAGCAAGACAGCGTCTACAGCCACTTCGTATATCTTGCGGATACAAGGTACAAGGTCGGAGAAATCAGTCATCTTGAACTTATAAACGCACAACGCGCATATAATGAAAATAAAATAGAACTACAAAAAGCGGTGCAGAGCTGTGTCACAGCACAGTTGGCACTTGGACGTCTGCTGAATACGGACGTATCTATTGTGCCATCCGAGCCGCTTGCGGAAATCACTGACAATAACATACAGGAACCTTTCATTTTTGAAAACACACCGACTCAGGGATTTCTGAAAGCGCAAATGGAAGCATCCCGTAGGAATTTAAGCGTCGCGCGACAAGGTTTTGTTCCTGAACTCAGCATCGGTGTCAACGTGCAGGCTCTCATCAAGGGTTTCAATCCTTATCATATAGAGCGCGAGCGTTTTGAAAAGGGTAATTTCATGGGTTTTGAAGTCGGAATCAGTGTACCGCTGTTTTTTGGAGCGCAACGTGCAAAGGTAAAGGCAGCCAAACGTGACATCGAGCTTAACGAGGTTGCCATGCGACAGGCAAGGCAGACAATGGAAAGCCAGTATCAGGAAGCGGAAAATGAACTGAAACGAGCCCGGCAAGTGCTTGATTATTATAAAAGGCAAGGAGTGACAGAAGCCGCTGCAATGGCCCGCCTTTCTCAAGTGGAGTATGATAACGGAGAAATCGGTTATGTAGAATACATCCAAAATCAGCAAACCGCACTTGACATACAGCTCAAATATGCCGGTGCCATCAACGATTATAATCAGGCAATTTTAATGTTGAACTACTTAAAAGGAAACAAATGAAAACTAAATATAATTATCTCATAGTGCTTGGGCTTCTCCTGGCGACTTCATGCTCTTCAAAAGAGAATAACTCTGCGGACAAGGAATCAGCGGAGGAAACAGAGATGGTGTCCGATGTCGTGGAGCTGTCCCAGAAACAGATGGATGCCGTAGGCATTACGCTTGGCAAAATCGAAGAAAAGGAACTTGGCACTAACATTCGTGCAAATGGACAGATTTCGTTGAATCCTCAGAATCTTTCGGATGTTTCTGCACTTCTTCCCGGTGTTGTCAAAAAGATAACGGTAGTGGAGGGCCAACACATAAGCGCCGGTCAGACTGTAGCATATATCGAGAACACCGAGATAGTGCAGATGCAGAAGGACTATCTGGTCGCCTGTCGTGAGACGGAAACGGCTCAGCAGGAGTTAAAACGGCAACAGGCTCTTGCCGACGCAGGTGCCGGAATCGCCAAGAACCTTCAGTTGGCTTCGGCCTCTTATCAGACCGCTTTGGCCACACAGCAAGGACTTGCCCGGCAACTTGTCCAAATCGGCATCTCACCTAAGCAAGCCGGAGCAGGAAACATATCGCTGCAGATGCCTGTGAAATCTCTTATCTCCGGAACTGTTATAAAGATAACAGCAACGACAGGAGCATACATTGATCCTACGGCGCCTATGATGCAGGTGGCGGACAATTCCGCTCCTTTCGTATTGTTGAATATATTTCCGAAAGATCTGGCGTTGGTTAAGATCGGGCAGACTGTAGAAATGGCGCTCACCGACAACTCAGGTGAAAGACTGAATGGTAAAGTAACTCAGATCAACAGCAATGTTGACCCTGACACAAAGGCCATTGCCGTTCATGTCAGCCTAAATCCTGGTCAAAAGTTCAGTCTTGCAGCCGGAACTAATGTCGTCGGGTCTATAAATACCGGACAGCATCTTGTCCCGGCTGTTCACGATGATGCCATAGTTGATATAGAGGGCAAGAAATATATCTTCGTTTTTCAGGGCAACGAACAGGAAAATGGCGTGGATATGTATCGTTTCGGTCGTGCTGAAGTCATTACAGGAGTCTCTGAACTCGGATACACACAAATCAGTCTCGTCAAACCGTTACCAGAAGATGCGGAAGTCGTAACATCTAACGCTTTTTATCTTGCATCGATGTCTGCCGACCACGGGGAACATTAACAATCAGTACAAATTCTTTAATCATGAGCAAGCAACATGCCCATCATTTTTCACCGGCTCTCGGTAAGGTGTTCTATTGGGCAATAGGACTAAATTTGGCATACACTGTCATCGAAGCTATATTTGGCTTTGCGACAGACTCTATGGGATTGCTCAGTGACGCGGGACATAATCTCAGCGACGTGGCTTCGCTGCTTATCGCACTGCTGGCATACAAAGCTGCCTTACGACCCGCCTCCGCACGTTTTACCTATGGACTTGGCCGAGCAACAATCGAGGCCTCCCTCATTAACGCAGTAATACTCTATATAGCCGTTGTTTTTATTGTCATAGAGTCAATTGAGAGATTGCAGTCGCCCGTTGTCGTAAACGGCGATGTTGTGGCCTGGGTCGCCGGAATTGGCGTGATAATAAATGGAGTTACTACCTGGATGCTAATGAAGCATTCACGGGGGGATCTCAATGTGAAAGGAGCTTTTCTCCATATGGCAGCCGACACTCTGGTTTCAGTCGGTGTCGTTATTTCAGGTATAGTAATCAGGTTTACAGGATGGTATCAGCTTGACCCGATAATAGGTCTGGTCGTAGCTGCGATAATAGCCGTAAGTTCTTATTCCCTATTACGAGAGAGTCTGAACCTCTCCTTTGATGCCGTTCCGAAGGATATAGATATACACAAGATTGAGAATATAATAGATGCGACACCACTCGTCGTCTCATATCATCATCTGCATATCTGGCCGTTGAGTACCACACAGGTAGCACTTACAGTACATGTTGTAGTGGATTCGCCTTCGGATGTGGATAGGACAATAGACAGTTTGCGTGCTCGCCTTAGTTCTGCGGGTATTGCCCACAGCACTATCGAGGTTGAAACCAAGAATAAAGTATGTAAAGAAGAGTACCATGATCGTATCACTCACGATAAAGCATCTGAATAATGCATATTTATGCTAAAGATGTAAATCTTAGAAGAAACATGAATAATCGTATTTCAGCAAGTATAAGTGGCAAGAGGCAAGGCGGTCTGAATTGTTGACCGCATCACGCCTACGGGCAACTGCGGAAATAACATTCGCGAGTGAGCCGAAAGCGCATGTCGGCGCAGCCGGTGCGCGGTGCGAAGCATTCGGACTCACCGCANNGCAACGGCTTCGCTGATGCCACCTCGGAGACTTATTGCCGTTCTCCATGTTCGTTTTCGCCGTTGCCTGATAAGGACTTTTACGACCATCCAGCCACTTGCCGCTTGTTTCAGCAGTCCACGGGTCGAGACAGTGATAATCCGCCGTCTGCGTTGTCGGCTTATCACAGACTCGCCCTGCCGGGACTGGGCACATTATATGCCAAAGGCATCTGAATATTTGACATTACCTTGGGGAATATCATCAATATTGTCAAGACCGTAAACCATATAATATTCATCTGGGACTTCAAAAGGAGCAATAATTCCATAAGCTGAGGCCTTTTCATAACCGAATTTTGAGTAATATAAAGGATTGCCCAAAACAACAGAACATGAATATCCCATCCTGCGAGCCAGTTCATGCCCTGCTGTAACTAAAGATGTGCCGATACACTTTCTTTGAATATCTGGTCTGTCTGCCAAAGGAGCGAGAGCGATAGCCTCAGTTTGAGCGATGGAAATTTTACTGAACATTATGTGTCCGAGAACATTGTCGCCGGATACAGCGACGAGCGATAACTCTGGAATATATTCCGGGGATAGCCTCAACCTTTCAATCAGGTTATGCTCATCGCCATCGCTGTGTTCAGCGAGAGCAAATGCGTGTCTTACAAGTTCTCTGATTAGTTGAAAATCTTCTTGTCTTTCCTGCCGTATCTGTATGTCCATATCTGATTTCATATCACAAAATTAGCCATTTTTCATGGGATTCCAGTGCCAATATGCTGTCATTCGTTTTCACCGTCACGGAGTCTTAGCTCCACTGATGCGAACTATCAACTCAGGAAGCGTTGCTTGCTCGGATTAAGAAACGTGCGGAGCAGGGCTATTCTTTTGCCTTTTGGCTGAAAAATCTCCAGACCTACGGCTCGTATTTTTCCGCCAAAGGGCGAACAGCCCTTCTTTGCCTCCGCACGCGGCAGTGTCAACGAGCAAGCAAAACTTCGATAGTCGATAGACGCATAAAAAAATGTCGCACGATGAAAACGAACAACAACATATCAATTAGACGAGGCAGAGCATCCATCT
>DAAV01000084.1 GCA_001701295.1 Bacteroidales bacterium H10 | reverse complement strand
CATACGAAACGGCGTTGCCACAGGGGGATACCGAGAATACCCTGCTCGATTTCATCACCGATCTCCCGCAAGTAGACCGAAACGGTATTCATTTTGATTCGTTTGCCTGACACGCTCATATGATTTTTACGAGTTTTAGAAGAAAGAGTTCCATTTCTGAATACTCATTGTCTCCGATTCTGAATTTTTTTAAATTAGCTTCAAGCATATTTCTGTCTAAACCTTCGAGAAGGCGATCGAGGGAATTCTTGTCATATCCTTTGACGCTTTTGCTTTCGATCTTGAAGTAGTCACGCTGTTCGGGCCAGAGTCGGGACATGGCCGACACATCGCATCCTATATTCTCATATCGACTGTCGGGGAAATAGTTCTCAATGGCACGTTTATGCCACATATGCCACATCGGTGTCGCTGGATCGAGGTGATATATGTCGGCTTCGGTTATATTGTCATGTCTCTTGCCAGACAGGCGTCTGAAGAGAGCATTTTTAGTGCCGTCGTAAACGTCGGCTGTATCGGTGTCGCGGTCGAAGACCATACATGTCTTAAGAAGTCTCAGATTCTCTCCGTTATGGCGGAACGGTTCGGAATCCGCAATCTTCAACATCTCGGTCCATCCGCCGGAATGAACGGCTTTGATCGTTTTCTTTTCTTTTGCATCGCGAAGAAGGCGCAGGCAGTCTCCCAATTCCCGATGATTCGAATATAGGTCGATAAAATATTTATATACTTTCCACTCATGGTTGGCATTCTCGAGAATGAGTCTTGCATTGCCGGCTACAAGATAAAAGAATGCATTCGGAGGATAATCCTCCGTTATTTCGATTGTACGGAGAAAGCGACCAAGATTTCCTGCCGGATCAAACATGGAGGTATGGGCCCTGAACCGTTGTTTCTCCGTGGTGCTCCCATGTTGACGCACGGCATCACGGATGGCACTGCGACTGTGACGGTCAGTCCGCAGATAATGACCGTTACGGGCGGCCGCGCAAGCTATGTCGCTGAGACGTGCCGGAGGACAGCTGTTTATGAATCCGGGATCAATCCTGAAGATCATAACTGTCAAGAATTTTGTCGAGCTGGTCGGTGTCTTCACCGAAAACACCGGTAGGCCAGTAGGAAAGCGATCCGTCGGTCTCGATCTTTATTGGTTTTACAATACTCGGAATCTCGGATGATTCAATGTAATAGATAGCTGCATCCGTATTAGCAAAGAGTTCCTCGGGGGTAACGGCAAGCAGTCTTAACCCGAGCAGAAAGTTCTTGGAGTGGGATTCGATGATATAGCGCATACCGGTTTTTTTAGCAGAATGCGCTATACGGCGGCTGACCGCGGCGTGGGCGTCAGGATGCAAGTGGAGGGCTGGCTGCTCGATACATATGATTGTATTTTCTCCATGTATGAAAGTCTGGGTTATGACCGGAAGGACCTGAGCGATTCCAAGTCCGGAGTCGGCTATGGATATGCGCATACCGTCTCTTTCGGCATATGGACGGAAATTGGTGCCCTGAGCGTCTATTGGCTCGAAGCCGATGGAGATGCCGAGATTGTCGGCAAACCATTCGGAGACGGATTGAAGCAGAGTGCCGTCAGACAGGTATGAGTCGAGAAGGATGGAATATGTGTGCTCACCGGAGTAACCGACGAAATCGCGTGCGGACGCCTCGTTGCCTGCTATAATTGCCGGTGCGGCAATGCGCAACGGGCCGATATGCAGGAGGTTGAAACTTACCAAACCTGCTAAGCCGGGTATGTCGGCCTCGTGCGTAGTGGGATAGAGTCCGGCCATCTCTTTGTGGATGTCGGCGCCCTGAGCTGTCTTCTCCGGATGAATATCGGCGCCCGCAATGCGATAGGCAGACGGTATGACCTTGCCGTTATTGCCTATGAGATGTATCTCGTATTTCAGCCGGGTGAAGTCAAGATAAAAGCCGAGATCTGTGAATTGCCGACGATGGAACAGGTCGGCAAGTGATGAACCCGAGATAACGCCTGTTTCTGATCTCAGGCTGAGCCGGGATTTATTGCCATATGCGAGGCCGTCGTGTATGAGCGACAATGCCTTGAGCAATGAGCTTTTACCGCTGTTATTTTTGCCCAAAAGCAGCGTGACCGGAGCGATGTGTATGTCGCCGGTGTCTTCAAATCCTC
Organism: Bacteroidales bacterium H10; assembly: GCA_001701295.1. Lineage (GTDB taxonomy): Bacteria > Bacteroidota > Bacteroidia > Bacteroidales > Muribaculaceae > Lepagella. Next base: position 7,782 of record DAAV01000084.1, on the reverse strand, counting down.
TGTAGTGGGTCAGCCTAATTTTTTCAAGCATCTCAGTTGTAATTACTTAAAGGTTATAGCCTTATATATCAAGGATCAGTCTTCTCTACAAAGATAATTATTTTTCGGCATATATTCGTAATTTTAACGTGCTAAAGAGATATTATGGAGTTTTTTTACCTTTTGCAATTTGTTTCTACAGTCTCAGAAGGGTTTCACCGTCTCGGAGAGACGCTGCTCCGACTGCTGGAGGGTGGATGGATAAATGCTTTGCGGGCCATGCGTCAAAAATCTGAAGCATGACCCGCAATATGCTATGGAGTGTCGGAGAAGAATCGTAGGGTTATTTTACGATGCCTTTTTCGAGGTATTCGGCGAGGTTGGTGCGGATGTGCTCGCCTGCGCGCTCGACCGCCACTTTCTCCATGTCGTGGTCGACCATGATGTTGACGAGCTGCTCAAAAGAGGTTTTCTTGCCGGGATCCCAGCCCAGTCTGCCTTTGGCTTTGGTCGGATCTCCCCAGAGATTGACCACGTCTGTCGGGCGGTAGAAGTCGGGGCTGACCTCGACGAGTGTTTTACCTGTAGCCTTGTCGATGCCTTTCTCGTTCTCGCCTTCTCCCTCCCAGCGGAGTTCGATGCCTGCACGGCGGAATGCGAGTTCGCAGAATTCACGGACGGTGTGCTGCTCGCCGGTGGCGATGACGAAATCCTCGGGCCGGTCCTGCTGGAGGATGAGCCACATACATTCGACGTAGTCTTTGGCATATCCCCAGTCGCGCAGCGAACTCAGGTTGCCGAGATAGAGCTTGTCCTGCTTGCCTTGTGCGATACGTGCGGCGGCGAGGGTTATCTTGCGGGTGACGAATGTTTCGCCGCGTCGCTCGCTCTCATGGTTGAAGAGAATGCCGGAGCATGCATACATATTGTAGGCCTCGCGGTATTCCTTGACTATCCAGAAGCCGTAGAGTTTAGCCACGGCATAGGGAGAATAGGGATGGAAGGGGGTATTCTCGTTCTGCGGCACTTCCTCTACCTTTCCATAAAGTTCCGAGGTCGACGCCTGATAGAAGCGGCAGGTGTCGCCGAGACCGCAGAGGCGGATCGCCTCCAGACAACGGAGAACGCCCGTGGCGTCGATATCGGCAGTGAATTCGGGAGAGTCGAACGATACCTGTACGTGGCTCTGGGCGGCAAGATTATAGAATTCGTCAGGGCGCACTTTGGAGACGACCTGAAGGATCGACATCGAGTCGCCGAGATCCGCATAATGCAGGTGAAAATTGGGATGTCCCTCGAGATGGGCTATGCGTTCGCGGTAATCGACAGACGAACGACGTATAACGCCATGCACGTCGTATCCTTTGTCAAGTAGAAATTCGGCAAGATAGCTGCCGTCCTGGCCAGTAATGCCGGTTATCAGAGCTTTTGTCATAAATAAATTAATGTTTTACAAGTTGAGTTGGCGGAGATTCGAGATCAGCTGGGTTGTGATCAATTGTTGGCCGCGGGAATTGAGGTGTAGGCGGTCGCTGAAAATTGTATGATTGCCGGAAAATGCCGGGTTGTAATCCCAATAATATATTAAGGAGTCTGTAGATGCGTATTCCCGAAACCAATCAATCATTCGGGAGTATTTATCCGGTTGATAACCGTTGAGTAGATCAAGAGTCGGTGTATTGACCATAACTACTTTGATACCTTTGTCTGTAAGCAGTTTAACGGTCTGCTTAAACTGAGTAATCAATGTATCATTCATTTCTATCGACCGTTCACCTCCTTTCGCTAACTGTTTGCGATAAGATTCTACATCTATTGTGTTGAATTTCATATTATCCCAGTTATTGAACCATCCTCTAAATGCGGAGTTTTTAAGTCCATCGTCGTTGAAACGAGTGGATCTTATAAGTTTGTGAAGCCAGTAATCGGAAGCATTTGCTTCTTCTTTTACATATTTATCAACATCCGGATTATCTAGAAAGGGATAAAACAATTTATAAGAATTAGCACTAAGACCTTCTCCAGTAAAGGAATATAGGTCAACACCGTAAAGAACGCAACGAAGAGAGTCAGCATTGCCATTGTCAAGGAAATGGCGGACCATAGTCAGTCGGTCGGAAACAGTAACTCCTTCACGACAATATTTTGAGACCGGGACACCGAGTTCTTTTTCCATTCGTGCTTTGTCTGTTGCAAGCATGAGGTGAGAATGGCCTATGAGTAGAATCTCTGACTTTCGGTCAAGTCCGTAATACTTGTCTATGCCATGCATCATAAATGCACTGACAATGAGATCGACAGCGACAAAAATGATTATAGTCATTACTGCTATGATGGCTATCCGGTGCGATTTGCTCTTGGTTTTAAGGAAACTCATGTGGATCTATCAGAACTGGAAATAAACGAATTTGTCTGTTGTCACTCCAAACATACCCATTAGAACGAGAAGAGGAACCATAGAGAAAAGGTTGGCAGAAAGTCTGTTGCTGTAATTTTCAACATCGAAACAGAGTTTCTGTCGACGAACAAGTATTTCGTAGATAAAAAATATGGCAAGCATTGCTATCGTTCCGGCAAATGCAAATGATGATGAACCGAGATTCGGTATGCCGGGCGAATCAGAGAATATCTTCGAAATCACATATGTTGCGCTTTCAAATGTGTCGAGGCGGAAGAATATCCATGCTATAGTGACGAGTATGAACACAACGATACCTGCTATGGCGGATGTGAATCTTGTCCAGTGTATATCTTTTTTCTGGAGTCCGAGGAAGTGTTCAACAAGATAATAGCAAGCATGGAGGCATCCCCATATCAGGAAATTCCAAGCTGCACCATGCCAGATTCCGGACAGTACGAATATTGTCGATATGTTGAAGATCCAGCGTGCTTTGAGTTTGACACGGCTTCCTCCGAGAGAAAAATATACGTATTCAGTAAACCAGCTTGTAAGCGCTATATGCCATTTTCTCCAGAATTCTTTGAATGTTCTGGAAAAGTAGGGTTGTCGGAAGTTTTTGGTGACGTTGAATCCCAAGGCTTTGGCCACACCGAGGGCCATGTCGCTGTATCCGCTGAAGTCGCAGTAGATCTGGATGCTATAGAATATTGCTGCCACCGCGAGCGTTGCACCTGATGCCCATTGCTGAGTCGCGTATACCCAATCAACGTATTCGGCGAGACGATCGGCTATAACCATTTTTTTGAAAAGTCCCCATATGAATATACATGAGCCTTGCGCAATATCTTCTGATGTCGGAAGAAAATAATTGTTTATTTGCGGAAGCAGATTGCGTGCTTTTTCTATAGGTCCGGAGAGAATAGTGGGAAAGAAAGATACAAAGAGTGCGAAGTCAAGGAATGTTGTCTCTTTATCGATCTTATGACGGTAAATGTCTATTGTATAGGAGAGTGCCTGAAATGTGAAGAATGATATACCGACTGGGAGAAGAAGGCCGTCAAGTAATTCAATTTTAAGTTCGATGGATAATAATGTCGAAAATGAATTGATGAAAAATAGGGCGTATTTGAAAAAAACAAGTGGCAGAAGCGATGTTATAGTTGTGATTGCGACTATTGACTTGCGTTTGGAATCTCTTGCCTTGAGAAGCATATTGCCACCAATATAGTTTATTATAGTCACAAATAACAATATCAGAGTAAATGCAATATTGAAAGAGCCATAAAACCAATATGAGGCTATCAGTAGGACTGTATTGCGTACAATATAGCTTTTTCCGAACAATCTGGTTGTAAAGACAGCTATAAGTACTATAATAAAAAAGCCTATGAACTGAAAAGAGTTAAAAAACATAATGCAGTATCACAAAAGGGTACAATTTTAATCCTGCTTGATTGGGCTTGTTGCTTCAAATCAGGTAGTTACAGGCAATTGGCGTTTTTTATGTATGAAACTGGTCTGGTTGTCATCGTTGAACCGCGTCCACAGGTCAAGGCGCAGACAAGGAATGTCAATGGACAGTTTTTCCTATAAAAGATCCTATAAAAGAAGTTATCTTGGCAGATGTACGCAATCTCAGCCGAGTAGGAAAGCTCGTGGAGAGTCTAAGTTGTTGACTTAGGTTGTATATTTATAGTTCCAATAGAGGATGGATCTATGCGTTTACGGTCAGGTTACCTTTTCTGATATTGCAGTTCTATTTGCCAGATAGATTCCTTATCGGTTGAAGATTATTTTCTGTGTAGATCCGTCGGGATGGCAGATTATGTATATTTCTCCGCGAATCGGTGTGGTGATTTGATTTCCCTGAAGATCATATATGATGCCTGCATTTAGTGGATTCTGATTGATCTCCTGAATGCCGGTGGTTTCAATGTCATCGACTATATTTGAAAATATAGACCAATCAGATGATTTATAAGTGTTTTTTAATCCTTTAGGTACATGTGTCGTACACGTATTGACGATATTTTTATCAAATGAATCGGATGTGATGACCGGCGGGGTCTGGGAATGAACATAAATATCTTTTATGCCTATACATTCTAAAAATGCGTTGGATTTGATCCGGGAAACAGTTGCTGGTATAACGAGTTCCTGTATCATGCATTGTTTCATGAATGACTGGCTCTCTATCGATTCGATACCGTCGTTTATCGTATATTTTCCTACTGTGATACAGGGCATTGAAAACAGTTTTGTCTTTCCTGAATCCAACAACGCCCCGTTATTGATCAGATATCGAGTATTCTCATCAATGGCGAATTCTGTAAATTTGTTGTATCTGAAAGGATTGGTTCCCAATGTCTTGAGATTTTGCGATAATCCGACACCCTCCAGATATCTGCAATTGGAGAAGGCATAATCTCCTATGGTATTGCACGCTGTCGGCATTTTAACTTTCCATAGTCCGGTGCAATTCCTGAATGCTCTCGCTCCTATCTCCGTAAGTCCGGACGGCAAGATAATTTCCTGAAGAGTATATGAATTGTCAAATGAACTTGCAGGTAGCACGTCATTTTCAATATGTGCGTCTTCAAGATCAAGGTATGACAGCTGTCCTGTCGTTATTGCCGATAATGTCTTTAGCCATGAGATATCTTCAGCGTTCAGATTTCCACTGATCTTGGCACGGCATATCTTTCTGCTTTCAAGTTCACCACCCATTGTTTCTTTGAGTGTCCCGGCATCAGTGATATTGAATCTATGTGGTTCGGCAGAAAGTTCGACCGGAGAAATGCCGATCAACATTCTCATGTCTTCGTTGTAGGTCTGTCCCGTTATGGTCAAATCATAGAAACCGTCAATGTTGCAGGAACTTCCGATGCTTGCTTTGCCAAGATTCAAATGGACTTTACCGTCAGCGTCATATCCGTCGGCAACAAAAATATGGTTCGCGCCATGATAGGCGCCACCCATTATAACGGGTCTGCCCTCTGAAAGCTCTTTATAGATCAACGTCAACCATTCATCCATTGAATAAGCTCCGTTTGCAAATCGATGAATGGTCATTGTCGGATTGTAACCAAAATATTTCTTAAGTGCGGTACTTATGTATTCTATGTTTGTAGCTGTGCTTGAACTTTGATATTTCATCTCAAGCGCGATCCCTATATCCGCCATAAGTTCAGACACCGCGTCTATTTCTGTTTGCGTCGCCGAAGAATTATTCTTATATCTGTCTATCATGTTTGACCAGTCAAATGCGGATTCTCCGAAATCTGCATAGAGAACGATTCTCTCGCTCTGTGGATTATCCCAGATATAGTAATTCCGACCACTTCCTCTCTGCGGATAGTTCCAATATTTCATGACTTGTGCGGTCGCGGTCGCTCCGCATCCCGTTTTCGCATGATGTCCATCTACTATGGGGAGCATGGAGTTTTCTCCTCCGTCTTGAGACCATTCCGTGGTCAGCATAGGCGTGACTTCGGATTTGAAATTATTGAGTTGTATGATCTCTTTACCGGTTTTTGCGGAAGCCATGATAGAGATACACGACAGAAAGAGGATGTAAAGGAATCCGGGTCTCATGATTGTCTAAGTAGCTACTTACAAATTAAATATAAGTATTCAGAAAACAGACGAGTAGTAAAATACACTAAAGGGTACAGTTTTAGTCCTGCTTGATCGAGCTTATTGCTTCAAATCAGGCAGTTACAGGCAACTGGCGTTTTTTATGTATGAAACTGGTCTGGTTGTCATCGTTGAACCGCGTCCACAGGTCAAGGCGCAGACAAGGAATGTCAATGGACAGTTCGGACTGCAAAGTTAGTTATTTTTCTGCAGATATTCGTTATTTTAACTTACGAAAGAGAGATTATTGAGTTTTTTAACCTTATGCAATTTGTTTTTACCGTCTCGGATAGGGTTTCACCGTCTTGGAGAGACGCTGTTCCGACTGCTGTTCCGATTAGAGGTATTCGGCGAGGAATGTATTGATGGTTTTGAGAAGCAGGGGACGGCGCAGGCATTCGAATTTTTCGGAATTACCTTTGCGATACGCATCGAGCATCTCTATATCAAGACAGTAAGATGCAAGATCGTCGGGCTCTACAATCTTGAATGCGTGTCCGTTGAAAAGGCTGTTCAGCTCGCTTCTGTCATCCGGAGTCATCAGTGGGAAGTAAGCCTCCGGACTTCTTGAACCGAAGTGTATGTGTCCCAGATAGCTCAGAGCAGATGGATCCATATCTTTTTTCTTACGGTAGTTGTCTATCAGACATATCATCATTAGTCTGAACAGTGCGGATGTCGAGGAGAATGTCAATGATTCGTCGTCAAGACGAGTCTTGCCCTCGTAGGAGATTGGGCTTCGGGTTTCTCCGGAGGAATATTTCTCGAAATCACTGAAGAGCGTGCGAACGATTCCAAGTGAACTGTTCTGGAACGTCCGGTTGAGCGTTGTATAAAAAAACCATTTTTTCAGTTCCGTGATCTGTGCTGTCGATAGGTCGGAGTAGTCATGTTGCCGGAAGAAGATCACGAGCGACAGAAACTGACGCCTGTAAGGCAGCAGTTTCCATGAAATCACTCCGCAGTGCTCATACAGGAAGGCGGCACTTGCCATTACGGCCTTCTCTACGGCTTCTTTATGCCGGATCAATCCCCGGGCTTTCTCGAGTTCTTTGATATTGGTCTCGAAGAGCCCCCGCCCGTCGAAATACAGGTAATAGTTAAGGATCTCATCGTGAGGAATCGACTCAAATCCATAGCCGGATAGTTGTGCGGCGAGCCTTTCGAACGCGGGGACAAGAAGATCCTCGCGGTCACCTGTGTAGCATAGCGCCTGCATCATTTCTGTCTTGGATATGTCGGTGCCTTTTGAATTCAGGCGCGAGAAGGCGACGGTTGCCTCGTCAAGGTCGCAGTCTCCTATGGTGATCTTGCTGACTACGTATTCCTGCAGACGTGAATTGAGTTCTTTTGCCCTGTCTATGTATTTTTTTGCTGTTTCCGGGGCGTATGACTGTTGGATGGACTGGAGGCATCCGAGAAGCTGAAAAGTGTCGAATATGTCGGACACTTTAAGGATATGCGGGGCTGATTTACGAGTGTCGGAATAACAGAAATTTTCCTGTTTAAGATCGTAATACAGTCTGAAGACGGAGGCTTTATTTTCTTTTGACGATATGCAACCGTAGAAAGCGGTGATACGCTGGCGACCGTCAAGGATGTATGTCTTGGGTTCGGCGTTATAGTCAATATCGGATGTCAGTATGCCAAGGCTGCCTTTCCAGTCTTTGTCGCGTGTCCAAAGCAGGAAAGATCCTATGGGATAGCCGTGGCTGATGCTGTCGAACAGGTCGATGACCTGTTCGGGATTCCATACGAAACGGCGT
>DAAV01000173.1:15837-19674 GCA_001701295.1 Bacteroidales bacterium H10 | reverse complement strand
GAATAGTTTATAATGAACTAAAAAAAATTTCGTCGGAGTTTTGTATTTTCTAAATAATTAGTACTTTTGTAAAATGTGTATGGAGCTTTGTCACAAAGCTGGAATAAATGCGTTTAATTATAAATTGACCTTTAATCTGATCAACATAACAACAAATATAACCCCAATCAGAATTCTATGTTAAAAAAGATTCTAACTATGGCAGTGCTGACGGTGTCGGCTCTGTTTGCGGGTGCGCAGACGCCGCTTCCTTTGAATCCGGCGATCAAGCACGGCACCTTGCCTAACGGCTTAAATTATTACATTCTTCACAATGAGGAGCCGAAAGAACGTGTTAATTTTTATATAGCACAGAAGGTCGGTTCTACGCTTGAGACCCCTGAACAGCTCGGTCTTGCACATTTCCTCGAACATATGGCCTTTAACGGGACTACTAATTTTCCCGGCAAGACCATGTTGAATTATCTTCAGTCGAAAGGAATTCGTTTTGGCGCCGATATCAACGCTTATACTGCCTTTGATGAGACTGTATACAATATCGATAATGTGCCTTCAACTGATAAGGCACTTGTAGATAGTGTATTGCTTGTCCTTCATGACTGGAGCGGCAGCATTCTTCTTGAAGAGGATGAAATTAATGCCGAACGCGGTGTGATTGAGGAGGAATGGCGTTCACGTAACAGTGCCCAGCAGCGCCGCTTCGAGGCTATGTTGCCTCAGGTTTATCAGGAATATCAGTATCAGCAGATGCCGATAGGAAAAATGGAGATCGTCCGCAATTTCCCTCCTCAGGCTATACGTGACTATTATCATAAGTGGTATCGTCCGGATCAGCAGGGTATTGTCATTGTCGGCGACATCGATGTAGATGAAATGGAAAAGAAGGTTATAGATCTTTTCTCTACTATTCCCATGCCTGAAAACGCAGCCGAAAGAACCTATCCGAATGTTTCCGACAATAAGGAACCCATTTATGTCTATTTCTCTGACAAGGAGCTTCGTTTCCCTATGATAACGGTTAGTTTCAAAACGGATAAGATTCCTTTTGAAATGAGAAATACTCTTGAGGCATATCTCCAGACTCAGGTAGTGGAGATTCTTCTTTCCACAATGATTAACAATCGCCTGAACGATTATGCCAAAAATCCGGATTGCAAGTATGTGCAGGCAGGTGTTTCATTCGGTGATTTTTATGTTTCGAAGACAAAAGCTGCATTTGATACTTACATTATCCCCAAGGGCGATGTAAAAGCTGCATTTGAGGACGCTATGGGTATTGTTGCGCGTGCTTGTAAAACCGGATTTATGGAATCTGAACTTGTTCGTGCGCGTGATGAACTTCTTGCCCAGTATGAGAAATTATATAATGAGCGCAATAATACCAAGACTGAGACTCTGGCACGTGAGATCTGCAGACATTTTATAGACAATGAGGCTGTTCCCGGCATAGAAAAAGAGTATGAACTCATAAAGATGATGCTCCCGATGCTTCCGGTTCAGGCATTTAACGAAGGTGCCAAGGAACTTCTCACTCCTGAAAATCAGGTAATAGTCGTTTCTGAACCTCAGCATGATGAAATGACCGTTATAACCAAGGAAGAGATGGTAGGTGATCTCCAGAATATACTTAATAAAGAATATGAGGCTTATGTTGACGAGGTCATAACCGATCCTCTTATTGAGAAACTTCCTGCCCCGGCAAAAATAGTCTCCACTTCTGATGGTAAGTTCGGAACTACTGTATTCACACTTTCAAATGGAGTTAAGGTTGTGGTTAAACCGACAGATTTCAAGCAGGATGAGATTATTATGACTGCTTATAAGGATGGCGGTAAACGCGCTTACGATAAGAAAGAGGCCATTAATGTCCTTCTTTCGGGTGATGCTGTCGAAGTCAGCAAACTTGGAAATTTTGATCAGATAAAGCTTGGCAAGTATCTTTCGGGAAAGAATGTATCTCTGGGATATGGTATCGGCAATACAACGAATTCTCTTAGTGGAAAGTCGACAGTAAAGGATCTTCCTACATTCATGGAACTTGTTTATGCTACCTTTACCGAACTCAATCCTGATGAGAATGCCTATAATGCGTATATCGATCAGATTAAGACTATCCTCAAAAATAATGACAAAAATCCCACAAGCGTGTTCCAGCGTGCTATTTCCAAGGCTTGCTACGGAGGAAATCCGATGTTCCAACAGCCGACCGTAGAGATGGTTGAGTCAGCTAATTATGCACGTGAACTTGAGATCGTTAAAAATTCTCTTGCAAACGCTGCGGATTATACATTCATTTTTACCGGCAATATTGATCTGGATTCTTTCAAACCTCTGCTCGAACAGTATGTTGCTACTCTTCCCTCTACAGGCAAGAAAAGTCCGGCACCCGCACAGCTTACTTCAATCGAGCTCGCAAAAGGGGTCATAGATGACAAGTTCACTCAGCCTATGCAGGTTCCCGGTACGATGGTGATGTCGAATATCAGCGACAGTAATATAGAATATAACATTGAAAACTCTGTCAAGATAGATATGATAGGAGAGATCCTGAGCAATATCTATACCGATACTTTACGTGAGGAAGAGGGTGGAACTTACAGTCCATATGCATATGGATCATTCAATCCTTATACCGATACATGGCAGATTGTATCTATTTTCCAGACCAACGATAAGGTTCAGGATAAACTTATAGCGCGTGCCAACGAAGAATTGATGAAACTTCTTTCGAAAGGAGCTGACGAGACCAACTTCAATAAAGTCAAAGAAGCTGCTCTGAAACAATATGAAATCAATGTACGCTCAAACAGCTATTGGGATAACAACCTTCTTAAATACGAGCGTGGTTTTGATGACATAACCGACCATAAGGCAGCTATCGAAAATCTTACACTCGCCGACTTCAACAAGTTCATGTCAAAACTCTACAATGGAAAGAACAGCATTTTAGTAGTGATGCAGGGCGTGGAAGAAGCTAAATAAACATAATAGTATATAAAAAATCAGGCCGAATCAATTGATCCGGCCTGATTTTTTATTGAATCTTAATTTGTAGAAGTTTGCTTTATCGGATTATTTTTTCTTAGCGGGATCGCAAGTAAGACCTACACCAAGCTTCTTGAAGATTTTATGGTCGACTTCTCCGAGCATGACAGTACTGTGTACCTGACAACCCTTAAGTTGCGGCAGTTTCTCCAGTGCGTTTTTACAGAGATCATTATATTGGCTTAATACTGCTAGAGCCACCAATACTTCATCTGTATGTAAGCGCGGATTTTTTCCTCTCAGACAATTCAGTTTCATATGCTGGATGGGTTCGATAAGCTGTTGGGGAATCAGTTTGATGCTATGATCTATACCAGCGAGATATTTCATCGCATTAAGGAGCAGAGCCGCACTTGGACCGAGCAACTGACTGGATTTGGCAGTAATGATTGTTCCATCTTCAAGTTCTATGGCAGAGCATGCGACACCGGTCTCGAGAGCTCTGGCTCTTGCTGCAGTCACGCATTTGCGGTAATTCACGTCAATCTTGGCCTGATTGAATAGGAGACGAATCTTATTGACCTCTTCATCACCTGTCTCTCCTTGGGCGAAACGGTTGAGTGCCGTAAAATATCTGCGTAATATTTCATCGCGAGAGGCATTGCAGCAAATATCATCGTCCGAGATACAGAAGCCAACCATATTGACTCCCATGTCGGTGGGCGATTTATAGGGGTTGCTTCCATATATGCCTTCAAACAAGGCATTCAGGACCGGGAAAATTTCGATGTCGCGATTATAATTTATTGCAGTCTTGCCATATGCCTCCAAATGGAACGGGTCGATCATGTT
>DAAV01000173.1:13864-15773 GCA_001701295.1 Bacteroidales bacterium H10 | reverse complement strand
ACCGGCCTCAATACCACGCTTATGTTCATTATAAAGCTGACTTAGACAGACTGCCATTTTTCCGCTCCCGGGGCCCGGAGCCGTAACTATTACCAAAGGCCGGGAGGTCTTTACATAATCATTCTTTCCGAATCCTTCATCGGAATCGATGAGAGCTACATTGTTGGGGTAGCCTTCGATTGTATAGTGGTAGTATGCGGTAATGCCAATGCGTTCAAGTTTCTCCCGGAAGGCATCGGCGCTGCTTTGGCCATTATAATGTGTGATTACTACTGAACTGACAAGAAACTCGCGCTTCTGAAATTCTTCGCGCAAGCGCAATACGTCCATGTCATATGTAATGCCGAGGTCATTCCGAATTTTATTTTTTTCAATGTCTTTGGCACTTATCACAATGACAATCTCTGCCTTGTCGCTTAACTGACTGAGCATTCTCAGTTTGCTGTCCGGTTCAAATCCAGGAAGTACCCGGCTGGCATGATGATCGTCAAAAAGTTTGCCGCCAAGTTCAAGATAGAGCTTGTTGCCGAAATGAGCGATTCGCTCTTTAATGTGTTCTGACTGTATCCGGAGATACTTGTCGTTATCAAATCCGATTTTCATGACCGCAAAATTACAAAATCTTGACCATTCAAGCAAATTTAGTTCCTTTCTGCAACGAGGGTAAAACGAAGAGTAAAATGAACCGATCCCGATAGTCGGATGTTTAAAAAGCGGACGTTGAATTATGTCCCTTTTTAATTATTAATAATCTTAATCAAAATCAAAAAGCTATGAATCACGAACAGAACAGCGAGCATTTCGCACTTCATTTAGGTTTTAAAATTGCTAAACTTGCTCTTGAGGCCGCTACAGTAGCCGCTGCATTTTGTCTGATGAAAGAAGTGCACAAAGTTCACAAGGCAATAGAAAGAAAGGAAAAATAAAAATTGAGAATTATTTAAGGCAAGATATCCGGAGCGGTTTATCCTGCCTTTTTTATATGATACATATTTGAGACCGTTCGAAAGAAGATTGATCAATTCCAGCTGTTTCGTTAAAAATATTAATCTCGATGATTTGGATTTATCAAAAAAAATATTCAATTTTGCAAAATGCAGACCAACAGTTACGACAAGATCATCGAGAGCCGGGCATCGCATGTTATCGATGTAATGGCCCAGCGTGTTTCAGAAGAGGATTTACGCCGAATCCGCAAGGCTTTTGAATTTGCCAAAGAAGCGCATGCTCCGCAAAAGCGCAAAACCGGTGAACCGTATATTCTTCATCCTATAGCAGTGGCTACTATTGCCGCTGAAGAGCTTATGCTGGAGCCGAATCTTGTAATTGCCGCATTTCTGCATGATGTGGTAGAAGATACTGATTATTCAATTGATGATATCCGGAATAATTTTGGAGATGACGTGGCTTTTATAGTCGGGGTCGTTACAAAGCAGAAGAAGGACAAATACGTAGAATCAAAGCAGGTTGATAATTATAAACAGATGCTTGATTCCGTACAGTATGACATAAGGGCGCTTCTTGTGAAATTGGCTGATCGCCTTCACAATATGCGTACATTGTCGTCAATGCCGGCCGACAAACAGATGAAAATAGCGGGAGAGACTGATTATTTCTATGCGCCTCTCGCCAATCGGCTCGGTCTGTATAATGTAAAGACAGAACTGGAGAACCTGAGTTTCCAGTTTCGTTGTCCCCATGAATATTCGGAACTTGAACACCTTATTCATAATGACGAAGAGGCGCAATATAAAAGACTTAAGACATTTACCGAAGAAATAAAGGCTACTCTCGAACATGCGGGAATTCCTGTAGATGTGTCTATAGAATATCGTAAGCCGTACAGCATATGGCGCAAGATGCATAAATATGGTGATGATTTCAATCATCTTAAATACAGACATTTCTT
>DAAV01000173.1:0-13852 GCA_001701295.1 Bacteroidales bacterium H10 | reverse complement strand
ATGGCGCTCAGGATTTATTCCGTTCTCACGGACCGTTTTAAAGAAAAGCCCGGCGGCATTTCCAATTACATTGATTCCCCTAAAGAAAACGGTTATCAGAGCTTTCATGTAAAGTTATTGGCCGATTTCGGCCGATGGCAGGAAGTCCATATCAGCAGTACGAGGATGGTTCGGGACTCACAGCTGGGATGTATTGCCGATAGTTGTGGAGACAACATAAGCCGCTGGATACAGAAATTCAGGAATGTATTGCGTGACATAGCCCGTCACAGTCAGGATGGCACCGGTTTCATCGACAATGTTGTGACATCGTTCTATAACGATGATATCATGACCTTCACACCAAGCGGACAGGAGGTCATATTGCCACAGAAGGCCACGGTACTTGATTTTGCATATGAGGTTAATCTGCAGTTGGGAGAGAAAGCTAAATATGCCAGAGTCAATGGATTCCTGGCTTCAGTTAAGGCTCCGCTTAGAAGGGGCGACGTGGTGGAGATATTCACTGATCCTGACGGCCATCCTCATGCTGATTGGCTGGATGCGGTTGTGACGTACAAGGCGAAAAAGGCTATAGCAGCCTATATAGCCCGTTTGCCGCAGCCTGAATACAAGAGATGTGGAGATTGTCTTCCTATCCCCGGAGAAGAAGTCATCGGTTTTAGGGAAGCTGACGGATCAATTACGCTTCATAAGCGGGACTGTCCTCTGGCTGTGCGTCTTGCGTCTCAGTTCGGTGACAGTATAGTATCGGTAGATTTCAAACCTGACGATACGTTGTATCCGGTTTCCATAGTAATCAAGGCTGTCGACAGGTATCATCTGTTTGTAGATCTTGTGGATTGTATCTCCAACAGACTTCATCTGGCCATAGACAGTATAAACACCGAGACGGTCGACTCGATCGTCACACTGAAAATATCGTTCGCAGTTCATTCATTTCAGGAGTTACAGACTATTATCCACCATATTTCTGATATTGACGGTGTCGACGAGGTGAAAAGGGTATGAAATTCCTCGACAGGCCAAAATTCAAGACTCCATCCCTGCATCAACATTTCTTGAGGGATGGAGTCTAAATTCTATTTGTTGCATTTCGGACAAAGTCCTGTTATTACGAAAGAGACACTCTCCGGACAGTAGCCGTCTGGAAGTGAGGGAATATTTATACTGGAGGATGTAAGACAGATAGTTTCGCCGCAATGACGACAATGAAAATGAGCATGTTCATCCTTGTGTTCTGAATGGTCTGCATCATGGCATATCTCATATTTTGTAGAGCCTGATCCATCAGCAATCACGTGTAAGAGATGCTCCTCTGTGAAGAGTGCCAGAGCACGAGTGATCGAAGATCGGTCAACTGTCTCGAGTTCAGACTCTATCTCTTGTGATGACATTGGCCTCGCGGACGACATCAAGGTTTTTAATACAAGAAGTCTGACAGGTGTTNNGTGTTGGCTTTATTCCGGCATGAACCAGCATATTGGTAATATTTACATTTTCTTTTTGAGTTGCCATATCTTAAGTCTATAAAGTGTCCATAGTATGGTGATTACGGTGACTCCTGTATCCGCGAATACAGCGGCCCACAATGTCGCAATTCCGAAAGCGCCCACTGTCATTACCAGTAGTTTCACTCCAAATGCAAAAACTACATTTTCAATAATGACGTGTTTGACTTTATTGGAAATATCTATTCCTTCTGAAATTTTTTCGAGATCATCTCCAGCAATTACCACCCGGGCGGATTCTATGGCTATGTCAGTGCCGAGATTACCCATTGCAATACCGATGTCTGACGTTGCAAGTGCAGGCCCGTCATTTACACCGTCACCGACAAACGCGACAATCTTTCCTGACAATTTCTGATCTTTTATAATGATTTGTTTGTCATCAGGAATTAAGGCGGCTTTGTAATAGTCGGCACCCACGGAGTCTGCTGTTTTACTTACGGCAGCTTCTGAATCACCCGATAAAATCCCTATTGAGCTGACTCCCTGCTTATGTAGTCTCTTGAATGTGTCTTTTACACCGTCTTTGATCGTATCTGTCAGTTTGATAATCCCGGCGGCGACATTGTCAATGGCAATAAGTATAGAGGTGGCTTCAGGCGTGTATTTCCCAAACGGAATATTCTCAGATTTCATCAGTCTGTCTGAACCCAGCAATACCTTCTTTCCTCCATACATTGCTTTAATTCCATGAGAAATTGTGGTGATATCAGTAACTTCGGGTAATTCAGACATGTGTTCTGATGCTTCTTTTACGATAGCCAGAGCAAGAGGGTGAGAACTTTCGCGTTCGACTGCTGCAGCGATAGTTAGTAATTCGTCAGGTGTGTGACCGTTGTAGGCTTCAATAGATTCGATACTGAATTCGCCTGTAGTTATTGTGCCGGTTTTGTCGAACAGCATTACCTCTGTATTTCTTATAGCATCCAGACTGTCGTGGCCTTTAAAAAGTATTCCTTTCTTTGAGGCTATTCCGATAGAGGCAAAATAAGTCAGAGGGATACTTACTATAAGTGCGCAAGGACATGAACATACAAGGAAGACAAGAGCCCGGCGGAACCATGTTTCCCATTCATATTCAAATGATGCTACCGTCAGACTTACAAGCCAGGGCACAAGACATAGTAATATAGCGGCCCCAAACACGACAGGCGTGTACCAGCGAGTGATTTTCCGTAGGATTGATTCCGAAGGAGCGCGATGGGCAGAGGCATCCTCTATCATTTTTATAATACGGCTCATTGAACTGTCTTTCCATGCGTGAGTGACTTTTACTTTGACCTCCCGGTTGAGTGGGATTATGCCGGACATCACTTTGTCTCCTTCCGAGTAGGAGCGCGGTATACTTTCACCGGTAATTGCTGCAGTATTGAATTCCTCGTCATTTTCAGAAAGGAGGACACCGTCGAGAGGAATACTTTCTCCCGGTTTTACAGCGATTATAGAGCCGGGCATTACTTCTTCAGGATTCACAAGTTCCCGATTGTCACCAGTAACGACTGTCGCATATCTGGGCATTTTACCCAGCAGTTTTTTAATTTCGCCCTTGACATCTCCCGAAACGACATCTTCGAGTTTCTCTCCGATAGAATAAAACAGCAGCACCGCAACACCTTCGGGATATTCTTTTAACAGGAACGCTCCGATACTTGCGATTACCATTAGAGTGAATTCATTGAATATGTCTCCGTGAATCCATTCCCTGAATGTCGCACGAACAATTGGTATTCCGACAGGAAAGATGGCTATAATGAATGCAAGCACACGCCAGGGTTCATTGGCCCATGGAACAATAACGGAAATGATCAATAGGACTGAAGTCAGTATTTCAGGAAGAAATAGTCTCAGAAAACCTCTTTCACGGCTATTCGATGTATGGCTATGATGTTCGTGATGGTGGCCATGAGCATGTTCCGTATGAGAGCATTTGCCGCATCCGCAGCTATTATGATGATTGCACATGATAAAATTTATTTTTTATTTTATGCAAAAATACGCATTATCGTCTGCACATCTTGTGCGGATTTATAAAAAAACGATTTTTTGGTTCGACGACCCTCTGAATTTTAGATCCGTATCTCTCAATGACATTATAAAAGGGCCATCCACTATAGCCTCTACGTATTCAAGCGCATCCATGAGACGTGCGTCTTTTCGGATCTCTTCCCATGTAAAGCCTGTGTAGACCCAGACTGAATGCCCCGCTTCCTTCACCCTGCGCGACAGTTCTTTTACTATTTCAGGATGATACATCGGATCGCCGCCTGTGAGTGTGACGTCAAAGTCTTCTTCGATCACTATTTTCATGATGTCGTTGATATCTGTCTCCCGGCCTCCATTAAAATCCCATGACTGAGGGTTGTGGCATCCCGGACATTCGTGTCGGCATCCTGCAAAATAGATGGAGGTCCGGAATCCCGGACCGTCCACTGTCGTACCTCTGATTATATCCAATATACGGACTTTCATGTTCATATTTTTTAGATCGTCATTTATGCACTATGCGGTCGTGCAATTCCGCGAGCTTACCGGAATTCCAACGGTCTGTCGTGCCGACAAGATAGCCTGTGATACGTTGTATTGTCTCGAATCCCATACCGCATTTTGGACATACAGACTGGTTTTTTGTGGCATTTTCGTAACCGCAGTTCGGACAGTGGTTACGATTATGATTTACGGAACCATAACCCATGTTATACATGTCCATCATATCCACTATCTGCATGATGGATTCTTCATTGTGGGTTGCATCTCCGTCGATTTCTACGTAAAATATATGGCCGCCGGTCGTAAGGGCATGATATGGAGCCTCGATTTTCGCTTTGTGACGGGGAGAACAATGGTAATATACGGGGACGTGATTCGAATTGGTATAATATTCTTTATCCGTTATGCCCGGAATAATTCCGAATGATTTACGGTCTTTTTTCGTAAATTTACCAGAAAGTCCTTCTGCCGGCGTGGCAAGTACAGAGAAATTATGTTCATATTTCTCACAGAATTCATTTACCCGGCTGCGCATATGACTTATTATTTTCAGCCCCAGGGCCTGAGCTTCCTCGCTTTCGCCATGATGCTTCCCGACAAGAGCAATCAGGCATTCGGCAAGTCCGATAAACCCGATGCCGAGTGTTCCCTGATTTATGACGGATTCGATCGTGTCGTTAGGTTTGAGATTATCGGTGTGATTCCATAAGACGCTCATTACGAGAGGGAATTGCTTTGCGAGTGCTGTTTTCTGAAAATTGAAGCGCTCATTCAGCTGAATGGCTGTAATATCCAGCACTTCGTCAAGCTTTTCAAAGAACCGGTCTATTCTTTCGGTCTTGTCTTTTACGTTCATCACCTCTATGGCAAGACGCACTATATTGATCGTGGTGAAAGACAGATTTCCCCGTCCCACCGAAGTCTTTTCACCATATCTGTTTTCGAATACACGTGTCNNTGGTGGCGACTTCATGTACATATCGTTTGGGGTCATCTGCTTTCCATTCGTCCGATTTATTGAAAGTAGCGTCAAGATTAAGGAAATTGGGGAAAAATCGGCGTGCCGTGACTTTGCATGCCAGTTTGTATAGATCATAGTTACGGTCTTCAGGCAGATAGCTGACTCCACGTTTCTTTTTCCAGATCTGGATAGGGAAGATTGCTGTAGCGCCGTTCCCTACACCCTCGTATGTGGATTTCAGCAGTTCCCGGATCACGCATCTCCCTTCAGCTGATGTATCTGTGCCATAATTTATTGATGAAAATACGACCTGATTGCCTCCACGCGAATGAATGGTGTTCATATTGTGTATGAACGCCTCCATCGATTGATGGACACGGTCGACAGTCTGGTTGATGGCGTGCTGTTTATATCTCTCTTTGCTGGAGAGTCCGGTCAGCTCTTTTTTGAGAAAATCATCGATCTCGTCTTCGTACAGATCTTTAAGATTCTCACCCGTCAACTGTTCGAGATTCTTGATCTCTTCAATGTAGGACCGTCGTACAAACGGCGCCAGATAAAAATCAAATGCAGGTATGGCCTGACCTCCGTGCATCTCATTTTGTGCGGTCTCGAGTGATATGCAGGCGATCACGCTTGCCGTTTCAATTCTTTTTGCCGGCCGGGATTCGCCATGTCCCGCTACAAATCCTCTTTCAAGAATACGGTCAAGCGGATGCTGCACGCAGGTGAGACTCTTAGTAGGGTAGTAGTCCTTGTCATGGATGTGAATATAGTTATTCTTTACTGCCTGTTTTACTGATGCGGACAATAAGTAGTCATCTACAAAAGGTTTGGTGGTTTCACTTGCGAATTTCATCATCATGCCTGCTGGAGAATCCGTGTTCATGTTGGCATTTTCTCTCGTTATATCATTGTTTTTGGCTTCAATGATCTCCAGAAACATATCGCGGGTCTTGGCTCGTCGTGCTATACTGCGCTGGTCACGATAGGCTATATAACGTTTCGCAACGTCTTTTCTGGCTGATTTCATCAGCTCGATCTCTACTTTATCCTGTATCTCTTCGACAGTCATACGTTCGTTACCCGACATTCCGACACGGTCAGTTATTTTCTGAATGAGAGTCTCATCCTCGCCCATTTCCGTGGTAAGCATGGCTTTTCTGATACCAGCCTTTATTTTTTCTTCATTATATCCGACTACGCGTCCGTCGCGTTTTACAACTGTCTGTATCATATATTGGATTCCTGTTTAATGATGATCGGCATTTCTTAATGCCATTGCAAAATTACAATTAATATTCGAATTTTCAAACTGTGTTTTGGAATATATTGTTCGTTTTGGAAAACAATTTTAAGTATGCTTAAAAATAAAATGCTGTATATNNATATTTTTGGACAACTTTTATTTCTAATAGCTGTCCAAAAATATTTAAAATGTGATTATTTAAGTGTATTGATTCTTTATGTGATTATCATCAATCCATTCTATTTTTGTAATCTTCATATGTGAATTCCCTGAGGAGTATCGCGTTTCCCGATACAGGTTGAAACCATATGGAAGGATGTTGAATGCCGTTGAACATATTCGTCTTGACTGTGGTATAATGATTCATATCAAGAAGTGTAAGGCGATCCCCGGCTTTGAGTGGGGCAGAAAATTTCCAGTCTCCTACAAAATCTCCGCTTAGGCAGGAATTCCCGCCAAGACGATATGCGTAGTGCTGATGATCTTCCGGTTCGGAGGATATTGAATCCCCGCTTTCAGGAATCGCTTCCAGAATTGAGGGTTTGTAGGGCATTTCAAGGCAGTCGGGCATATGGCATGCGAATGATGCGTCAATTATCGCGGTTTTGATTCCGTGGTCCTCGACAATGTCGAGGACTTCGGTCACAAGATCGCCTGTCTGCCATGTAAAGGCACTCCCGGGTTCAATGATCAGTTCGAGATGCGGGAATCTTTCGTGTAATGATCTGATGAGATGTATCAGATGCTCCGTGTCATAATCCTGGCGGGTGATAAGGTGTCCTCCTCCCATGTTCAGCCATTTTATTTTAGGCAATAAGTGGCCGAATTGATCTATGAACGCATTCAGCACTGCTTCCAGATCATAGCTTGAAGATTCACAAAGAGCATGAAAATGCAGTCCTTCGATTCCCTCCGGAAGACCCTCTTTGAGATTTTCTGGGTTCTCTCCGAATCTTGATCCGGGCTTACATGGATTGTATATGTCTGTCTCTATGACACTGCAATGAGGATTTACTCTCAGTCCGGCTGAGACTTTAGGAGTATGCTCCGCCATCAATGGATAATACTTGCGAAATTGAGCAAGAGAATTGAAAGTGATGTGAGAGCAGCCTTTAAGAAATCCGGGGAACGATTCGTCCGTATATACCGGGCAGTATGCATGCACGTCATTGCCCAGAAACTCAAGAGAGAGTTTCATTTCATTAATAGAGCTGGCAGTGAAGGCCTGGAAATATTCTTTAATTATAGGAAATGTCTTCCATAAGGCATTCGCCTTGAATGCCATTATTATTTTAAGATCGGCTTCGATACTGACTCTTTTTAATTTCTCAAGATTGGCCCTGAGGCGGTCTTCGTAAACTATATAGTATGGTGTCGGTATATTATTCATAATATTTTGAATTTGGCGTAACGCAATAATAAATTTTTATTTCCTGTTGATCCGAAATCTACACTAATGCATGGTTCTCCACTTATATTGCCAGTCTTGACAATGATGCCGATTCCGAACTTTGCATGCTCGATCTTCATTCCCACCTGAAGATCATTGAGGGCATGCTGGGCCTGTTCTTTTGAAGATGCTATCGATTTTATAGATTTCAGATTTCCTCCTCGGTTTGGTGGATTTGCGACAGGAATATCCTGGGATGAGAACTTTCTATAATTGGCTGTGGGTTCGACAAAAGATTTCTGTCGGGTGCCTGTAGAGCCGGTTCCATAGTCTCCTGAATCCTCGTTATGTATATACCGGGGATCTATTTCGGCGAGGAATCGCGACGGGGATGACATTTTTGTCTGTCCGTTGCGGAAGCGGGATTTGGCATGGGTGATCACACAGCTTTTTTTCGCTCTCGTTATGGCTACATACATCAATCTCCGCTCTTCTTCAACTTCAGCGATTGTATTCATGGCCATAGCCGATGGAAAAAGCTCTTCTTCCACACCTACTATATAGACATGTTTGAATTCAAGTCCTTTAGCCGCATGGACTGTCATAAGAGTCACTTTGGGTTCGTCAGTCTTGTCTTTTTCATCAGCGTCCGTCGCCAATGATACTTCAGCAAGAAATGAAGCCATTCCGGCATCATTTTCTCCCGTCTCAAGAGCAAAATCGGTGAAATCCTTAAGTCCGTTAAGCATTTCGGACAGATTTTCCTGTCGTGATATACTCTCGGGTGTATTGTCATGTGCATAAAGCAATAATATTCCTGTTCTGTTGTAAATCAGTTGTCCGAGTTCGAATGCATTTGATTTCCCATTGTCGGCTATGAATTCATGTATCATGTCGACAAATGCGTTTAATTTTTTTTGTGTGCCCGAATTGACTCCTGTATTATATATGTCAGGATTGTCGAGAACTGTCCATAAGCTTACGCCCGCTTCGGATGCAGCGGTCTGTATCTTTTTCAGAGTTGTGTCTCCTATACCCCGGGCCGGAAAGTTTATGACTCTGCGTAATGCCTCATCGTCATCGGGATTGACTGACAATCTGAAATAACAGATCACATCTTTTATTTCCTTGCGTTGATATTGAGCCGTGCCTCCTACGATTCTGTAATTTATATTGCGCTTGCGGAGTGCTTCCTCAAGAACGCGGCTTTGTGCATTGGTTCTGTACAACACCGCATAATCATCATAAGAGTCATGTTCAGAAAGTTTTGTGGCATTGATACCGGTGGCTACAATATATGCTTCCTCTATATCGCTGTAAGTCCTTATGATCTCCACAGGCGCGCCGGTTTCATTTTCAGAATATACATGTTTCTTGAGTTGGCGTGTATTTCTGTCAATCAGGCTTCCGGCCGCATTTACTATATTCTGTGTAGAGCGGTAGTTTCTTTCAAGTTTGAAAGTTTGAAGACCGGGATATGATTTCTCGAGATTTATGATATTGGCGATATTCGCACCACGGAAGGAATAGATGCTCAGAGCGTCGTCTCCGACCACACAGAGCATATTGTCTGGTTTTGCAAGTTGTGATACAACAAGATGCTGCGCGAAATTAGTATCCTGATACTCGTCTACAAGAATATATCTGAAAAATTCCTGATAATGTCTTGAAATATCCGGATTATCACGAAGCAGAGTGTTCATAAAGAACAATATGTCATCGAAATCCATTGAATTCGCAGCTCTGCATCGGTTGACATAAATTTCAAAAATCCGTGAGATCATGGGTCTTTTTGATTTCCGGTCGCTGTCATAATACTCCTGATGATATTGATAAGGGGTCATCATGGCATTCTTGGCATTGGAAATCACTGATGCGACGCTTGTCGGTTTATATTGTTTCTCGTCAAGTCCAAGTTCTTTGATAATTTGTTTGATCAGAGACTTTGAATCTGTGGCATCATAGATTGTGAAACTGTTTTTAAAGCCGATAAGATCCGCATGTTTCCGAAGTATGCGAAGGAAGATCGAATGGAAAGTTCCCATCCATATGCGCGTCGCGATATGATCTCCTACCACCTGCGATATACGGCTTTTCATTTCGCGGGCTGCCTTGTTGGTAAATGTCAGTGCAAGTATTCGATACGGTTCCATGCCAAGGCGGAGAAGGTGTACTACCTTGTAGGTAAGAACTCTTGTTTTTCCGGACCCGGCGCCGGCAATGACAAGAGAAGGACCCTCGCAATATTCCACCGCGGCTCTTTGTTGCGGATTCAGTTCGTCGAGATAATTGTAATTTGGTTTCATATTGTCTGATTTGCCTGCGATTAATTTTCCGAAGCAGCCATAGAGAGCATTAAGTTATCTGGAATCTGAGGTATAAAATGATAAGAGTTGCGTTTGTAATCCATCTTGCAGCAATAATGGTTCATACCGTTTGATACAATCAGATATTCAGCTTTAAGAAGCATGTTGTATCCTACGATCTGGTCAAATACAGCTTGGGTTATCTGAACCTCGGGGGCCTTGTATTCGACGATAAGTAAGGGCGTTCCCTCTTTTCGGAAAACAACGGTATCACATCTTTTTTTCATTCCGTTGACTTCGATTCCTATCTCATTGGCAATCAAACTCTGCGGATAATGTAATGATGTCATTAGCCATACGACGAAATGCTGTCTGACCCATTCCTCCGGTGTCAAGACGACCCACTTCCTGCGAAGCGGGTCGAATACTCTGGTTGTTCCGTTGTCTTCCTGAAGACGCAAGTCTACTGCAGGAAGATTCAAATCTTTATATTTTTTCATCCGGCCTATGTCTGTAATTATTTACCAAGTGCCACATTGAGTACTTCCGCCAGTCTTAAGCCTCCTTTAAGAAACTGTTGTTCTATAAGAGGCGTCCATTCTGCGATATAATTATATTCTATATTGAAATCCTGCGGCGTTTTCTCATAGACCTCTTTAGAAATCATATATGTTTCTTTTGCCCACTCCTGCGGTGTCGACAGGCTGAGAATCTCCGCTGTCTGCGCAGTGTCGGCCCGGTCTATCTGTTGTTGCCATTCTGAGTAACTCCACTTATGGGCAGATTCCACGATTTTGCTGTCCCATACACTATGTAGGTTGGTGGGATTCTTGAAATACCTGACTTCCCATCTATTGCCGCCGAGGTCACTTGCATGACCGAGATGCATGGGCTGATGTATGTCGCCCAGAAGATGTACTGTCATTTTTAGCGCGAGAGATCTTTCCTCTTTTGACAGGGTGGTGTCACGCAGCACGGCGATCTGTTTTTCAAGAGCTGTTACTATATCGCCCTTCTCATTGATTTTTGCAGTTTCGAATGTCTCATCCTCGTCGATGTTCTTATAGTGCCATGTCTTGCTGAAAGAATATTCCGGAGTATGGGATGCATTGTCAAGCCAATTGGCATAATAGACAATGGAACGGCCGTCAAGCAATTCTTCGGCCGCGGCTTTCGCTTCCGGCGAAAGATGACATTCCGCTATATATGCCACAGTGTCGTGGCCTTTTTGTCCCCACGGATAAGCTGTCAGCGCAGACATCATCCCCAATGCCACAAGTATTTTATTATATATCTTGTTCATTTATTTTGTAATTTGTTTTATTCCTTGCAAAATTAACGAAAAAAAGCCATATATAAAAGCCGACGGAAATTTGTCCGTCGGCTTTTATATATGGCTTTATAGAATGATTATTTTATTATTTTTACTGTCCGGGTAGGAGTTTTCAGTATATAAATACCACTTTCCTTCATTTCCGAAACACGCTGGCCTGTTATTGTGTATATTTCCGTATCAGTATCAGTTTCTGATAATATTCCATTCACTCCCGAGCCGTTTGTAATCAATAAAGTCTCATCTTTTAGATTAAATATCATCTTATGGTTTGTGATACCCGCAGGCAGAATTACGTTGGCTCCTTGTTTCTCTAATTTATATGTGTTTTCAAGATTAAGTGGCCCGGCTCCTTCGGGTGCGCCGTAATCCACGGTAGTCCAGTCTTCAGAAGCTATCTTGAAATATGTTGCCCCGTTCCTGTAAAGATCGATATCCGTAAGGTCTATTTCATAGATGTTATCCCCTATACATCTGAACTTGTCGGAAGTGCTCCAGTTATTGAAATCTCCTCTGAGGAATATATCGATAGGATCGTCTGGCGAGATACTGGGTTTCATTCCCCATCGGTCACCGAACCAGTCTACACTTTTGCGAATGGAATTAATCATGTCATTTGCTTTTCTGACCACATCGTCATTTCCATATTGATTCCAGCGCGCGAAATTATAATGTGCGGCTTCAGCGATTTTGTCAGCATAATCTTTTATATATTGTTCAAGTCCATCGTATCCGTTTTTGCAGAAATCTGCCCAGACCTCTTTGACTTTTTCCTGAAAAACAGGATATTTGTAGATTTCACCTATCCAAGTCTGGTTAAATGTGGGATCCTTCCATATGAATTTCTCTTTGTCGCCTCTCTGAAATGCATTTCCGAAATCCCATACCGGACCGAAATGCCATTTTTCGCCTTCCCCAGAGTCCTTATAGATATAGCATGAGCCATGATATGACTCACAGTCATCCATTATCTCCTGGACGATGTAAAATCTTGCGGCTGATTCAAGATCGATGTATTATAGCCATTCATCGGAATTTTTGTCGGAATTATAAATCGCATCATTCATTGAATTTACCTGTTCGCTAAGATAAATCAATTGTTCGTTGCTGAGGATTTCCGGACTCTTGTATGTGAAATATATGGGATAACCGTTATGTTCTGTCACTGTGACATGCGGATCAGTATCGTAATTGTCGATTTCAACAAGCCAACCGCCATCGACATTCACAGTTGCTTCATCTTCCTGCTCGGTAATGTTGACACGGGTCTTGTCTATACGGATAGTCTGTGTCGCGAAGTATAGACCTTTATAGTCTCCATTAAGATAAAATTCTATTGGTTTATCAGATGGTGTCCATGCAAGTCCGAGACGACGGCTTAATTCAAAGCCGGTAATATTTCTCATGAACCCCTGGTTGTCATCGGCATGTGCGAGAAGGGCAAAATGCTTGTTTTTATCCATTCCCATAAATTCTATTTTCTTGGGAAATTTCAGTTTATAAGGTTTCTTGTCAAACCCTATCCAAGTATAGTTGCCACGCCCCTTGATTTCTACTGTCTGAAGATCATCGGGTCCTCCAATGGATTCGATGTCGGGGTTTCCGTTGCTTTCCAGATAATATGAGGCGGTCAGATAATCCTCTTTAGAGGTAATTTCTTGATTGTTCTCTGTATTCACATAGAGAACTGGTAATGTGCCTGAATGGCTGTCGGCATATACGCCTGATGTCGTCAGGAGCGCTGCCGATGCAAGAATAGTTTGAACTGTATTCATAAAGTTAGTTGAGTAAAAAAGTTAATAAGGTCAAAATATAAACGTAATATGACAATAAAAAGTATCGGTATGTGGTCTGATCTAATCATAAAACGGGATGAATCTCAATTGAGACTCATCCCGTTTTTATGATTGGATTTCAGTTTTACTTATTTACCTGATATTTGTTCCATCCGTCTTTGAGGTATGCTATTGCTTGCTCTGCGGCAGCGACTCCGGCATTGAAGTTCGCCTCTGCAGTCTGTGCCCCCATTTTCTTGGGAGTAAAGAAAACTCTTGAAGCAAATTTCTTCTCAAATTCTTCGGCTGTATCGGGTTTGATATCTGATATGTAACGAAGGTCTGGACGCTCCTCAAGAGCTTTCATAAGACCTTCCTCGTCAATAACCTCCTTGCGGGCGGTATTTATAAGAACTCCGCCTTCCGGCATTTTCATCATCAGATCATAACCTATTGATTTCCGGGTCTGAGGTGTGGCCGGTATGTGCAATGATACGAAATTATTATTCTGGAAAAGCTCTTCAGGGGTATGAACGGGTTTAACACCTTCTCCTTCCATAACGGCATCGGGAACAAATGTGTCAAGTGCCTCAAGATGCATTCCGAAGCCTTTTGCAATCCGGGCGACGTTACGGCCGACTTGTCCGAATGCGTAGATACCGAGACTTTTGCCTTTAAGCTCTGTGCCGGATTTACCGTTATATTGATTACGGCACATCATCACTACCATGCCGAATACAAGTTCAGCAACAGCGTTTGAATTCTGGCCGGGCGTGTTCATGACACATATGCCGTGTTTTGTAGCAGCTTCAAGATCAACGTTGTCGTACCCGGCTCCTG
>DAAV01000102.1:23774-23901 GCA_001701295.1 Bacteroidales bacterium H10 | reverse complement strand
CTTAAACTGCGCAAGATCGAGCATCAGGTGCTCAACGCCAAGCTGCATCAGAAAGAGGCCGACATCGTGGCGCAGGCAGGCCAGAAAGGCACCGTGACCATCGCAACCAACATGGCGGGCCGCGGTA
>DAAV01000102.1:21325-23714 GCA_001701295.1 Bacteroidales bacterium H10 | reverse complement strand
GTGCCGGCCGTCAGGGCGACCCGGGCAGTTCGGTGTTCTTCGTGTCGTTCGAAGACACCGTGATGCGTCTCTTCGCGAATGACCGCGTTGTCAAGATGCTCGACAAACTCGGTTTCCAGGAGGGCGAGATGCTTGAGAACAGCATGGTCACTAAGAGTATCGAGAACGCGCAGAAACGTGTGGAGGAGAACAACTTCGGTATCCGTAAGCGTCTTGTCGAATATGACGATGTGATGAACGCGCAGCGTAACGGTGTCTATTCACGGCGTCAGAACGCGCTCAAGGGTGAGCGTATCGGCATGGATATCGCGAATATGGTCTATGAGCTCAGTTCGGAGATCGCCAACGGCTCATATGTGGATTTCAATGATTTCTCCGAAGAGGTGAACCGTGCTCTCGCGCTTGAGGTGCCCTTTACGGAAGAGGAATACGGCAAACTCGACACCGCCGAGATCACTGACCGTCTTGCCGATGCAGCTATGGAGACACTTGCCCGCAAGAAAGAGAAAATGGCCCAGGGCGCCTATCCCTATATCAAGGACTTCGTTGAGGAGCGTGGCGCGCGCGGTCCTGTCGGCGTGCCTATGACCGACGGACGCCGCATGTTCAATATCCGCGCCGATATCGAGGAATGCTACAACAACGAGTGCAAGCCGCTGGCCAAGGCATGGGAGAAGGCTGTGCTTCTTTCATCGATCGACTCTTGCTGGCAGGAACAGCTCCGCGAGATGGACGAACTCCGCAAGTCGGTGCAGAACGCGACTTACGAACAGAAAGATCCTCTTGTGATCTATAAGATCGAGGCATTCGAACTCTGGAAGAAGATGCTCTGGGAGATGAACTCCAAATCTGTCGCCACTCTTATGCGCGGACGACTCGCCGTGCCCGACTATTATGAGGCGAAGGCTGCCGAGGAGGCACGTATGAAGGCCCAGATGGAGCAGGCAGAGGCTCAGCGCCGTGCCGCTACATATGTACAGCCCGGCAATGCCACGATCAGTCAGGGTCCGGTTCGGCCGATGCCCAATCCTTACGCCAACTACAGCACGACCCATGAGACATACGAGGGTGAGAACGCGCAGCGTGAGGCGGCCCGCAATGTCAATCGTCCGGCTCCTGCCAAGACCCAGCCGATCAAGGCCCAGCCCAAGGTAGGACGCAACGATCCCTGTCCCTGCGGTTCAGGCAAAAAATACAAGAACTGTTGCGGAAAAGGCCATTAAGCCGCCCGATCCGACAAAAAAATGAGCTGTGCGATTTCGCACAGCTCATTTTTTTGATGTTATTGCCTGTTGAGATCGGCCGGAAGGAGTCGCGATCCGTAGGAGCATAGAAGAGTTATGGCGGCCATGACGAGAAAGACAATGGCCGAGGAATGCCTTATGTCGCCGANNGGAGCGACGATGGCTCCGAAAACATATCCTCCCAGTCCGAGTATGGCGGATGCGGCGCCGGCGTTTGTGCGGCCTTCATTCATGGCCAAGGGTGGGCCGACGGTAAATATCATGCCCATATAGAAGATCATCGGCAGAAGCGCGGCCTCGTATGCCCAGAAGTCATTTATGAAAAAGAGCGCGCCGGCTTCTACGGCTGTCGCGAGCATCATGACCCATCCTCCGGCCCATGCGGCCTTTTTGAGCACTTTGAAACGAAGCGCGAACATGGCGCCTGCAGCGGTGAAGAGGGCGTTGAAGCCCATGAACAGACCGAATTTCAATTGTGAGAATCCATATATTTCCTGCATGATGAACGGTGCGGAGGAAGTATAGGCGAAAAGAAGACCGAGTGCCGACCCTTTGAGCATGACATGAGTCATGAATGCGCGGTTGCGCAGGAGTGGTCCATATTCGCGGAACATGCCGGACAGCGGACCTTTCATACGGCGCGATACAGGCAATGACTCCTTGAAGAAAAAGCTTACGGCTATAAGCAGGACCGCGAATCCGGCAAGTACCCAGAATATGCCTTGCCAGTGGATAGTGCCGCCTAAAAATCCTCCGATCACGGGAGCGCTCGCCGGCGCGAAGCCGTTGATCGCTCCGATAAGAGCCATCATCTTGGCCAGCGGACGCCCTCCGTAGATATCAGCCGGGACAGTACGTGCAAGGAAATAGCCGCCCGAGGCACCGATGCCCTGTATCAGACGCCACGCTAAAAATATATGGATGNNTGATGGTAGGTGAGAACACGGATCCGACGGCCCCGATTATGAAGATTGCCATCGACACAAGCAGAACCGGTTTACGACCATATCTGTCGCTGAGAGGTCCGAGAAGAAGCTGTCCGACAGCGAGGCCTATCATGCCTGTGGTCAGACCGAGCTGCACGACCGATACCGAGCAGTGGAAATAATGTCGCATCTCGGGAAGAGTTGGCAGATACATGTCGT
>DAAV01000102.1:0-21305 GCA_001701295.1 Bacteroidales bacterium H10 | reverse complement strand
TAATATTTTTTGCCGTTGGGATATTGCGGTTTCGTAGATGACGGCTCAGAAACGGTCGAAGCCGCCGGACGACCCGACGGCTTTTGACAAGACTGTGATGGAGTGGGAGAGGTGATCGGTTTATCGGAATTCATTGCGTGTTTACTTGATTGGTCTCACATACTTAGAGTATGTTTACTTTTAAAACGCGCCGGCTTCGCATCGGTTTAGCGAAGAATATTATATTCTGATTCTCTTTGTAATTGACCCCGATCCCGTTATTGTGTGCCGGAGCTAAAGTAGAGAAATGTTGTTTCGACAGCCTGCATCGTGTCGGATATGATCACCGGATATGATTATAAGTGCGATTCAGGGGGCTGAAAATCAATTATTGCGAAAAATTTGTTATCTTTGCAAATTAACAAAAAACCGCAATGTAATGGAAACCTCATATTTCATGATAATTGACGGACGGCAGGCCGGCCCGTTTGTGCCGAGGAACTCAAATATCATGCTCTGCGGCCGGATTCTATGGTCTGGCGCCAGGGCCTCGAGAACTGGGTGCCGGCATCTTCCCTGCCGGAGCTCAATGATCTATTTTCAGCCGATGTTCCGCCCGCACCGGGTTATCAGTCTTTTGGTTACGGCCAGTTCCGGCAGAACGAGTATCCCGGGCAGTATCCGCCATATGATCCGACGCGTGGCGACATGCATGCGAATCAGTATGACGCGGAGCCTATCGAGCATACGAACTGGCTCCCGTGGGCTATCGTCTGCACCGTCCTCGGCACTATGACTTCATGCATAACGCTGATTCTCGGCATAGTGGGTATTGTGCAGGCCAACAAGGCAAATGAGAGCTACCGTCGCGGAAACCGTCGTCAGGGCGATGCCGCCAATTCTACGGCAAAGACCGTTACGATCATCGGTCTGATTCTTGCCGTGGTGGCTATTGTCGGCGTGGTAGTCCTGTTTGTCAGCGGCGGATTCCAGCATTATCTCGATATTCTCGAACAGCTCGATTAATCATCAGGACTCTATGCGCTACTTTGCTATGATAGACGGCGAACGCCGCGGACCCTTCGGGCTTGACGAGCTCGCGGACGCCGGCGTACGCCCCGATACCTATGTGTGGTGCAAGGGAATGTCCGATTGGGAGAAGGCGGAGGATGTCGCGGATATATGCCGGTTCTACAGGCAACGTATTTTCGATATGATGCATCCCTCCGTACAGCGGTTGCCCGCGCGGCAGGAGAGCGCCGCGCCCGATGAGGGCTCCGACCCGTACGATCAGGTGCCTGAGAGATTCCGCAATATGGTGCGCCGTTCGGGAGAAGTTCCTAAAGGATTTGTCNNACCCTGATGAACCCGACACTTCGGTTCCTCCTTCGCCGACCCTTTTTATGGCCGTGCTCCTCACGGTCTTCTGTTTCCCTCCGACAGGTTTCGTGTCGATATATTACTCATACAAGGCGAGGCGCGCATGGATCGAGGCTGTGCGCAGCGAATCAAAAAAAGACAAATCGCTTTATTCCGATGCCGAACGTGAGGAATGCCGCCGTCAGGCCCACGATTATGACCGTCAGGCCAAGATGTGGATCGGCATAACTTTCTTTCTCGGAATGATTCTCTTTGCTCTTCTCGGTAAAAAAATGTTTTAAAAACCATATGGCGGACCGACAGTCCGCATCAAGATATGCTTAACAACAGGTCAATACTCATAACGGGCGGTACAGGCTCGTTCGGTAAAAAATTCGTAGAGGTTATTTTGCGCCGTTATCCCGATGTGAAGCGGATAGTGATTTATTCGCGCGATGAACTCAAACAATACGAACTCAAACAGAAATATCCGCATGACAAATATCCGCAGCTCAGATTCTTTATAGGAGATGTCCGCGACGGGGAGCGTCTTATCCGCGCCTGTCAGGGCATTGACGTGATCATCCACGCCGCGGCCATAAAGCAGGTCGATACGGCGGAGTATAATCCCGAAGAGTGCATCAAGACCAATGTCAACGGTGCGCAGAATGTCATCAATGCCGCTCTTGCCACCGGAGTGCAGCATGTCGTGGCCCTCTCTACCGACAAGGCATGCGCGCCGATCAACCTTTACGGCGCCACAAAACTGACCAGCGACAAACTCTTTACCGCCGCCAACAATATCAAGGGCGACAATCCCGTGCGTTTCAGTGTGGTGCGTTATGGCAACGTCATGGGCTCGCGCGGAAGCGTGATACCCTTCTTCATAAATCTCCGCGACAAAGGAGCGGCAGAGCTTCCTATCACCGACATGCGCATGACCCGTTTCAATATATCGCTTGAGGCGGGTGTGGATCTGGTATTGTGGGCCATAGAACATCATCTCGGAGGCGAGATATTCATTCCGAAGATACCGTCATACCATATCAAGGATGTCGCCACGGCGATAGCTCCCTCCATCCCTCAGGTGGAAGTGGGCATACGCCCGGGCGAGAAACTGCACGAGGAGATGATCACTCCGACCGATGCCCTCAATACGATCGATATCGGGAATTATTATGCCATTCTGCCGTCCGTCTCATTCCTCCACACGCGTGAGGAGTATATAAGCCATCATGGCGGCGTACCCGTGCCTGACGGTTTCCATTACAGTTCCGACAAGAACAGCGAATGGGAGACCGTGGAGTCCATGAGAGCGAAGATCAAGGAATTTGTAGATCCGGATTTTGAAGTCAGATAGAGATGAGAGACAAGCCGATACCTTACGGACGCCAGAATATCACCGACGAGGATGTGGCGGCCGTTGTGGAAACCCTGCGCAGCGATTATCTGACTCAGGGCCCGAAGATCGATGAATTCGAACGTAAGTTTGCCGATTATGTCGGCGCACGCCATGCCGTGGCCGTCAACAACGCTACGTCAGGCCTCCATATTGCCGCAAAGGCACTCGGCGTGAAGCCGGGCCAGCGTGTCATCGTGACGCCGATGACCTTCGCTGCATCGGCCAACTGCATACGCTATTGTGGCGGTGACGTGACTTTCTGCGACATCGATCCGGATACATATCTTATGGATGCCGGCAAACTCGAGAAGATTCTTGAGGAAAATCCCGTCGGCACCTTCGCCGGAATGGTGATAGTCGATTTCGCCGGATATCCCCATAATCTTGAGCAGTTCCGCCGTATAGCCGACCGGCACGGTCTCTGGATAATAGAGGATGCATGTCACGCTCCGGGCGCATGGTGGACGGATTCGGAAGGAAACCGACAGCTCACAGGCAACAGCCGGTTCGCCGACTGCACAGTGTTCTCTTTCCATCCTGTCAAGCATATAGCCACAGGCGAGGGGGGAATGGTCACTACCTGCAGCGATGAACTTCTGGAGCGCCTGCGCCTTTACCGTACGCACGGCATAACCCGCGATCCCGCATTGCTGCATAAGAACGACGGAGGATGGTATTACGAAATGCAGGAACTCGGATTCAATTACCGTCTGACCGACATACAGGCCGCTCTCGGCATTTCGCAGCTGTCGCGCGCCGATCAGGGGCTGGCACGCCGTCAGGAGATCGCCCGTCGTTATGACGAGGCATTCCGCGATGTGCCCGGCATAAAGATACCCTGGCGGGCAGACGACATATTTCATGCGTTCCATCTTTATGTCATCCAGGTCTCAGACCGCAGGCGCATGTATGATGCACTTCGTGCCGAAGGCGTTTTCGCACAGGTACATTACGCCCCGTTGCATCTGATGCCCTATTATCGCCGCTTCGGCTGGAAAGAGGGTTCACTGCCGGTCGTCGAGGATTATTACGCTCATTGCCTTAGTCTGCCGATGTTTCCTACTCTCACCGATGAGGAGCAGCAGTATGTAATCGACAAAGTTCTCGAATTTATCAATAGTTGATCGCATTTTCACATGAGGATTCTGGCTATAATTCCGGCGCGAGGAGGCAGCAAACGGATAGAACGTAAAAACATAAAGGATTTTGCAGGAAAACCGATCATTGCATATTCCATAGAGGCGGCGCTCGGATCTGGATGCTTCGACAGAGTGATGGTCTCTACCGACGACAGGGAGATTGCCGACGTGTCGTGCCGGTATGGCGCGGAGGTCCCTTTCATGCGTTCGGACAGGACTTCCGATGATTTCGCCACTACGGCCGATGTGATTCTGGAGGTTCTTGACCGCTATGCCGAAAGGGGGGAGCGGTTCGATGCTGTGGCATGTATCTATGCCACAGCACCCTTCGTGACGGCCGACCGGCTTCGCGCGGCCGCAGGAATTCTTGAGAGAGGAGAGGCGAAAGCCGCTTTCACCTGCGTGGAATATTCATATCCGGTGCAGCGTTCGCTTTTTATCAATGGGAGCGGCAGGATCGCCATGAGGTATCCGGAATATGCCGGAGCCCGTTCGCAGGATCTTGAAAAGACATATCACGATGCTGGCCAGTTCTATTTCACCACTGTAGCCGAATTTCGCGCCTGCGTCTCCCTCTGGAGTCCGGATACAATGCCGATCGTATTGTCAGAACTTGAGGTGCAGGATCTTGATACGCTTACCGACTGGAAACTTGCCGAAATGAAATACGGATTGCTTCACGGCACGGGCGATAGGAAAGAGAGGCAACCGATATTTCCGGGGCGATTCAGAGTCGACGGGTATGAATGCATTCCTTATACCGACATGGATGCGCCGCTGTCGGAGGCAATGCTCGCGGGACGTAACGATCCGGAAGTCCGCATAAGAATGGTCAACCGCGATCCAGTGGCAAGAGAAGAACATGAGAATTTCATAAAGGGCCTTCGCACACGCGCGGACAGGCAGTATTATGCCGTGACTGACAGAGACGGCACTGTCGTGGGTTCCTTCAATATGGCGCTCACCGCCCCGGGACGTATGGAGCGCGGAATATGGATAGCGGCCGGACAACGCGGACACGGACATGCCTGCAGACTCATGAAGGCAGTCTACGATTATTTCCGGAAAGAATGCGGAGTGACTGTCATAGAGACACGTGTGCGCATTGACAATGAAGCCTCCCGTGCGCTGGAGAAGGCACTCGGCGCCGTGACTGTTGATGAAGACGGCGAATATATCCGCTATGAAACTGCTCTCTAAGCCGCATGTGCTCCTCAGGGCGGACGCCGGACCGACAACGGGATACGGGCATTTTATACGCACATCGGCCCTCGCGGCTTATCTTGCCGGGGATTTTGAATGTGAAGTCCTCTCTTTTGATACCGGCCGTGACTCATTGGCCGCTACAAATGCTGCCTTTCTCGAGCGTGTGGGTAAGGAAGAGGTGGTGGTTCTCGACAATTACTATTACGATACTGACTTTCAGAGGGAAGTTCGCTCCCGATGTCGTGCTTTGGTATGTATAGACGATATTCATGACCGTCATTTTGTCGCCGATGCCTTGTTCTCTTTCTGCCCCCTGAAGCGTGAGGATTTTTCGCTTGAGAGCTACACCCGTTTTTTCGGCGGTCTCGAGTGGGCATTTCTCAGAGAACCGTTTCTGCGCCCGAAAGTCATACGCGAATATCCCCCGGTGATACGGCGCATTGCGCTCGCCATGGGAGGAGCGGATCCTTATCGTCTGACTGATAAGATGATCGAGGTCCTGCACAGAGTCCTCCCCGGGGTCCCGGTCGATATAATAGCCGGACGTAACGTGCTGATCGGACATTCTCCGGATGACAATATCAGTATATGGCGTGAAGTGGATGCGGAGACTGTGGCGGACATAATGGATCATGCTGATATCGGAATTTTTCCGGCCAGTACGGTCTGTGTGGAGGCATTCTCGAGAGGGTTGCCCGTAGCGGCAGGCTATTACGTGGACAATCAGGCTGATTTTTACAGAAACGGGACGGAAAACGGCTGGTTTCTCCCTCTTGGCAATCTCCTCGATCCTGCTGATGATATTGCGGAGAGATTGTCTGCTCTAAATGAAAGACACAGTGGTCGGGAGAGCGGGGCAGTGTTGGCGTGTCCGCCTGATATTGACTTCAATGCACGTCGCAAAGATATAATCAACTTATTCAAGAGTCTTTCCAATGGCTGAAAACAGATGTATGATCGTGGCGGAGCTTTCCGCCAACCATAACCATAGCCTTCAGATAGCGCGCGATTCGATACGTGCGATAGCCGATACGGGGGCCGATGCCGTCAAACTGCAGACCTATCTGCCGCGTAGTCTTACGCTTGATGTGCGCAATGATGATTTTCTTCTTAAAGGCGGCCTCTGGGACGGGAGGTATCTCTATGACCTGTACAGGGAGGCGCTGACTCCGTATGAGTGGCATGAGGAGCTGTTCGGGCTTGCCCGTGAGTGCGGTCTTCAATGTTTTTCCACTCCTTTCGACAGGGAGGCCGTGGATCTTCTTGAGTCTCTTGATAATCCGATATATAAGATCGCGTCGTTCGAGGTGATGCACCTGGATCTTATACGTTATGCCGCGCGCCTCGGACGCCCGATGGTCATCAGTACGGGTGTGGCTTCCGTGCGCGAGATCGAAGAGGCGGTCGCAGCCTGTCATGAAGTAGGGAATGACGACATAACCCTCTTGAAATGTACTTCGGCCTATCCCGCACGGATTGAGGATGCGGCGCTTTCGCTCATGCCTGAGATGCGTCGGAGATTCGGTGTGAAAATCGGTCTGTCGGATCATTCTCCAGGCAGCATGTTGCCGGTTTTGGGAGTGGCTTTGGGTGCGGTGATGATAGAGAAGCATTTTATCCTCGACCGTAATATTGGTGGACCGGATGCGGCCTTCTCGATGGATGTCAGGGAATTCTCGCAGATGGTCAGGGATGTGCGCCAGGCGGAGGCTGCCCTATCGTCAGGAGAAGGATTGTCTGAGTCTGAATCTCTGGCGCGCCCGGGCCGTCAGTGGAGCCGGTCGCTTTACGCTTCGGCGCCGATAGCACCCGGGGAGCCTTTCACCAACGACAACGTGGCCTGCGTACGTCCCGGTTTCGGCCTTCATCCCCGTCATCTTGACCGCCTTCTGACACGCCGCGCGTCACGTTCCTACGCTCCCGGCGACAGAATCGACCCCGCCGAACTCGGGTAACCTCCTTGGATTATATGTGGACGATGAAGGCACCGCAGGAGTAGCCGCCGCCGAATACGGTCAGACCGATATTTTCTCCTTTCCTGAAGTCGGAGCGGTGCTGCGCGAATACGAGGGGTGCGCCGGCGCTTCCCGTATTGCCGAGTTCACCGATGTTGTTCAGGAAACGTCCGTCAGGCAGTTCGAGCTGGTGCGCCACATTTGCCACGATCCGCAGATTGGCCTGATGGCAGATTATGTAGTCAAGCTCGTTTGTCTTTATGCCTCCTGCGATTTTTCCTGCCTCGTCAAGAGCGTGGATCATATATTTGCAGGCATGGATGAATACATCACGTCCGTCAGGCATAGTGATTCCATCCTCTTTCGGACGGAGCTTGACCCCTTCGGGACCTTTTGATATATTGCCGAGACCGCAGGTATATATGGCTTTTACTTCCGGTTCATTTTCAGCGCATGGTTCCGCGGAAAGGAAGAATGCCACTGCCGCGTCTCCCCACAGGTGGCCGCATTTGACATCAGTCTCGTTAGAGTAATAAGAGTTGTGTTCGGAACATATGAGCAATGCGCGTCTGGCCTTGCCCATCGCGAAATAGCCTTCCACGACCTCGAGGCCGTTTACAAACGACGAACATGCGGAAGAAACGTACAGTGCTTTCGCTCCATCTATTTCAAAAGCTTTCTGTGTCTCGTGGGCTACTGTCGCTACAGTGTCATAGGCCGAGTAGGCGGCCGACACTATCAGATCCACATCTTTTATATCGTAGGGAAGAGATTTCGCCGCATCGGCTACGGCTGCAAGCGCCATGCTGTTTTGTCCTTCATTTTCTCCGGCACGCGAACGGGTATGTATGCCGGTGCGTTTCACTATCCATTCATCGGTCAGACCGTTGATCGGAAAGAAATGTGCGTTGTCTACTCGTTCTGTCGGTATATAGTATCCTGTGGCGTTTATGTACATTGGGGTGTGGTGTAAGCAGGGTGGTTTATTGGATCGAATTCTGATTTTATGTTGCAGCAGATCCATTTAGTATGTGAAGACTGCACACAACGGTTAATTTTGTGCAAAATTACTAAAATTTCTTCATTATTCAAATTTTTCCTTGTCCTATACACATGAAACTTTAATTATCNNAGTGTTAGCATATAAAATATTATTGCTATGAAAACACATTTTCTTATTTTAGCTGCATTATTGTCAGATGTATTTTATGTCTCGGCTGATTCAGAGACTGTCGTTGATCCGGAAAGTGGCCTGACATTCAGTGTGAATTTCTCTGGACGTACTGTTACAAGCGTCGATTTTTACGGAGGAGAGTTGCCCGATGACGGTGTTCTTAGAATACCTGATATCATACAGTATAATGGGCAGAATGTCGAAGTAACTGGAATTTCCAAAGAAATGAATGCCAACAATCCTTCCTATAAGGAGAGTTTGAAGGAACTCTGGATTCCTGAATCGGTAAAATCAATATCTTCGGGTTTATTTGCCGGTTACGAAGAATTGTCCGATGTGAATCTGGAAGGTGTCGATTCGATAGGCACGAATGCTTTCGGAAATTGTGCAAAATTACGCAATGTCTCATTACCCGAGGGCCTTACATCAATTCCGGATTCATGTTTCATGAATTGTGTGTCACTGACACAAATAACTTTCCCGGAAAGTCTTGATGTCATAGGCAATATGTCATTCAAGGACGCGGGATTAAATTCAGTCACAATTCCCGGAGATGTTTCATTGGTTGATTTCGCTGCATTTCAGGGATGTCCGTTGACTTCAGTGACCATAGAGGGTAGCGATGCCTCTCCCAAAGATATGCAGTTAGGTCATTATGCATTTTTTACAAATACCGATACCCTTCGTAAAGTGCTTTGTTATCGTCCTGTCCCTCCTGTGATGACGGGAACGGGGACATCCTTCTCTCCGGCCACATTCAGGAATGCATATCTTCAGCTTTTGGGTGATGCCGAACCTCACCTCGCGGAATACGAGGCAGATCCTTATTGGAGTCTTTTTATGAGCGAGGATAAGCCTATTTATACATCTGTTGACGGACTCATGGATGATCTTTATGGCGGAGAATATTATGTATATGATATGAATGGAGTGTTACGCATGAAGACAATGGATTCTTCACTGCCATACCTTCCAAAAGGAATGTATATTGTGAATGGACATAAAGTCATTATCTGATATAAGATGTCCTGTCAGCAGGGTCAGAAGCCATAAGGTATGACTCCGATGACGAATGCGTTGCGCATAATCTGTGTCTCAAGCGAGTTGGCACCTNNGTGCGAAGATCGAACCTGTAACCGATCAGCATTCCGGTGCGGCCGAAATTCATTTTGAAAGAAATGAGATTGTCGATACCGAACGCATTGCCCCACCATCCGCAATGTGCGAGTCCCTTGTGATTGCCGAGGTAGATCTCGTAGTATGATTCTCCGTATTGCGGGCAGAAGAAGGCTGATAATGTGGGTATACGGATTTCATCCGAGACCTCCACAGGCATCCTGCCGATACGGAATTTCCTGCTTAACGAGGCCGCGATATCAAGTCCTGCGGATGCGATGGCCGCTACGGGATTGTTGCCGTTGCGTGTCTGATAAAGCGCTCCGCCATAGAGGTCGATCATCGGCCCCACTGTCAGGCGCCAATCGGTCAGAAACTGATGTTTCCACGACAGTCCCCAGTTGAACCGTCCTGTAAGACCGTACATGGCCGCCGTTTTTGCGGGGTTAAGCATATTCTGGAAATCGACGGCAGCCTCGAATCTCATCATACACCGTTCCGGCCAGTGATTGAATGTCTTTGTCCAGCTTCCGCTGACAGCGTAATCCATGCCGGTGTAGTATAGCGGGGACAGATATGTGGAAAGATCCCTGGATCCACCGATTTCTATGCTGTAGACCGATGTTATGGGCCGCCCCTCCTTTACGGAAGTGTCGGTCTGCTTGGCCATGACAGTGAATGTCATGGCAGTCAGCAGTATGCTTAATATGTTTCTTAATCGGTCCATACTGTTGATCATAGATCGTCAAACAATGATGGCTGAACGCCAGGTCGTGGCGACTCATCCTGATTTTCTTCTGTTTCTGGCTCAACGTTATCGTTGGAAGCCGTTTCTGTCATGAAGTTTTCCTCCGCGTTCTCTTCAGCCGGACTCTCTTCCGGTTGTTCCGGTTCGGGAGTTATATCCTCTATCGAGGCAAGAGAATATTGTGTCAGTCTTTTGCCTTTTGCCTTAAATGACTTCACGGCAATAAAATCATCGGCGTCTATTTCAACCGCAGGGCGCACGCTGTCGGCGCCTCCGAAATTGACAAGCAGTCTCGCTTGCGCCCTGTCTGTCAGCAGAAGGATCTCTCCTCCCTCGTCTCCGCCTACGAAGCGCTGGGGTTTTGCACTGACCTCGAATTTGAATCTTTTCAGATAGGGGAAGCCAAGCGCGTTATCAAACAGAACAAGAGTCCATTCCTTGTCCGGATCGAATTTCTCTATGCGGAGAATGTTGTCCTCGTAATGATTGGTATCGGAATAGGAGGAAGTGAAGAATTCTCCGTTCTTAGTGATTATCAGCACCTTGTCATCGCCCTGGAATATGCCCAGGCTCTCTCCGCGTCGGTCATAATTGAGACGTATCACGTCACGGTCGAACCAGACTTCTCGTCCGCCCAGGGTGGATGTGCCCCTCTTCTCGAGGCATATGCTCTTTATGCGGAATTTAGTGACGAGATTACCCAAAGATTCCTTGCCTTTGATCAGCTGGTCGGCGAAGTTTATCGTCAGTTCCATGTTGCGGGGACGTCGCCCCAGGGCATTGGGTTCGTCGGCAAGGCTGACCCTGACTGTCTCGGCCTCTCCGTTGGGATTGGCCGTAAGCCATTCGATGCGTGAACCGGAGAGACCTTTTGTTATGTCATATTCCTTCTCGCGGGTAAGGCCCGTGATGAAGAACCGTTTCATGTAGTAATTTCCTCCTTTGCCGTTGCGGTAAATCACATTGTATATCGTGCGGCGGTCATTCTTCTTGAANNTTCTTTTGCTTTTGCCGACATATAGTTTGTCGGCCACGCGCACGATCTTGTACGTTCCGTCGCGGTAGATGACGAGAATATCGTCTATGTCTGAGCATGTGAAGAGGAATTCATTGTCTTTCAGTCCTGTGCCGAGGAACTGGCCTTCCGCGTCGTAATAAAGCCTGCGGTTTGCCTCCGCCACTTTCGAAGCCTCTATCGAATCGAAATTGCGCAGAGT
The DNA here is from genome assembly GCA_001701295.1 of Bacteroidales bacterium H10. Taxonomy (GTDB): domain Bacteria; phylum Bacteroidota; class Bacteroidia; order Bacteroidales; family Muribaculaceae; genus Lepagella. The sequence goes on along the minus strand of DAAV01000102.1, from coordinate 10,010 downwards.
GGTGAGACGGGGGAAATGCTCGCCGTATTTTTCCTTCAGATGAATATACCAGCGTTCCGTGGTTTCGTCTATATGTTCGATGTCATGGCCTATGCGTGTGATTTCGGCGTCAAGACGTGCGATTTTCTCATCGGCTTTTGAAGAGTTGAACTTTAATATACGGGCCATTTTTATTTCCCACAGGCGTATGAGATCCTCATCCGTGATTTCGCGGAAAAATCCCGGCTTGAACGCTTCGAGCAACGTGTCGACACGTCGTATGGCATGTTCCATATCGGGTGCCTGTTCGATCTCGCGNNATCTCGCGGTCTTTGTATATACGCTGTTCGATAAATATTTTCTCGAGCGAAGCGAATAGTTGGCTCTCACGGGCCTCGGCGAGAGCTATCTCAAGCTCGCGGTGGATTATGTCGCGTGTGCGTGACACCGAGTCCTCGAGCAGTTCCGTCACGGACAGGAACTCCGGCTTGTTGTCGCGTATCACGCAGCAGTTGGGAGATATCGAGACTTCACAGTCGGTGAAGGCATAAAGAGCGTCGATAGCTTTGTCCGAGCTTGAACCCGGAATGAGATGCACTACGATACGGGCGTCTTTCGATGTATTGTCATCGACTTTGCGGACTTTTATCTTGCCCTTTTCCATAGCCGACAGAATCGATGCTATGAGCGTGGATGTGGTTTTGCCGAAAGGGAGTTCGGTGATGACAAGCGTCTTGTTGTCGATCTTTTCTATTTTGGCACGTACCTTGACAGATCCTCCGCGTGCGCCGTCATTATATTTTGACGCGTCAAGTAGTCCTCCGGTCTGAAAGTCTGGCAGAAGTCTGAACGGACGTCCGTGCAGACAGTCGATCGCGGCGTCTATGATCTCGTTGAAATTGTGAGGAAGGATCTTTGACGACAGACCGACCGCTATGCCTTCCACTCCCTGTGCGAGAAGCAGTGGAAATTTCATCGGCAGCGTCACAGGCTCTTTGTCGCGGCCGTCGTAACTCGGAGTCCATTCGGTGATTTTCGGCGAGAATGCAGTTTCTATTGCGAATTCCGACAGCCGGGCTTCGATGTATCGCGGTGCGGCCGCCGAATCGCCTGTCAGAATGTTTCCCCAGTTTCCCTGTGTGTCTATGAGCATCTGTTTCTGACCGAGCTGTACAAGAGCGTCGCCGATCGAGGCGTCGCCGTGCGGATGGAATGCCATAGTCCGCCCCACTATGTTGGCTACTTTGTTGAAACGCCCGTCGTCAAGCCGCTGCATTGTGTGGAGGATGCGACGTTGCACGGGCTTGAGGCCGTCTTCAATGTGCGGAACGGCGCGTTCGAGGATTACGTATGAGGCATATTCGAGATACCAGTCGCGAAACATGCCGGAGAGAACGGTTTTTCGGTCAGTCGGTGGTATTTGATCAGACACAGTCGGAAAATTATGCTGAGGTTAGATTCGGTGAAATAAAAAGGTGGAATCGGTCGTGATGAATCAGAAAAGGGGTAGCGTGGAGCTGGAATCCATGAACTTGCGTCTGAAATCCGCATCCGACATGCACAGCATTACTATGCCCTGGATAAAGGTGATGGTCGCCCATGCCCCGCATGTGATGAGACTGAGCAGGATAGTTATGAATCCGCCGGCTGTCTTGCCTAAGATGAAATATTGCACGCCGAGCGAGCCGAAAAGCATGGCCATGATGCCGCAGAGAGTCTTTTTTGATCTGACCTCCTCGTCTGTCAGACCGGTTGTCTGGCCATGATAGATCTGCATCAGTTCGGGAAAAGTGTAGAGAGGACGCCAGTTCACGCCGTCGGTACTGACGGCTGTATTGGGGTTGACATCGTAGGCGAATACCTGGTGTGCGAACATCGGGCCTATCACCTGATTGTTGATTCTGATGAAATATTGCATGTTTCTTAAAGATTGTGTTTCGTGATCGTATTATGCGAATTTCCGGCCGAGAGTCTCGATGCGTCGCGCTGTCGCTATGGATTCGTGCTCTTCATCTCCCCAGTTGGCGAAAGGATGTATGCTTATGCCTCCGCGCGGCATAAAGCGGCCTTCTACCTCGATATAGCGTGGATTCATGAGACGTCGCAGGTCTTTCATGATGATATTCACGCAGTCTTCATGAAAATCGCCGTGATTACGGAAACTGAAAAGATAGAGTTTGAGACTTTTGCTTTCGACCATACGTTCGCGTGGAATGTAGGATATGTAGATATGTCCGAAATCGGGCTGGCCGGTCTTGGGACACAAGGTCGTGAATTCCGGACAATCGAAGCGTACCACATATTCATTGTCGGGATGCTTGTTCTCGAATGTCTCGAGCACTCCCGGGTTATAATTGTCGGAATACACGGTGCCTTGGTTGCCCAGCAAAGTCACTCCTTCCAGTTCTTTTTCAGTTCTCATTTTATGTCTTGATGTTGTCTTGTGAAATAATTGTGCGGGCTCAGGATATATAGGCCTCCAGAAGCCTTACATTCTTGTCCGGATCTATCTCGATGCCTGTCGCCGACGCCGGGATGAGCACTGAATGCCCTTTGGACACAGTCGTGCTTTCTCCGCCGCATCTTATCGCAGCCGCGCCTTCGACCATTGTTATCACCACAAATGTATCGCTTTCCGAATAATCACGCATCAGCGGATTGTCCGCTTCGAGTATGTTGATGGAGAAATACGGTGACTTGATCACATTGACCGGAACTCCGGCGCGGAGATTATAGTCGCTTGCTTTCCCTTCGGTATCCTTGAAGTTGATTGCACGCCGGGCCAGATCGGTATGAAGTTCTCTCAGGTTGCCGTTTTTATCTTTCCTGTTGTAATCATAGATACGGAATGTGGCGTCACTCGTCTGTTGTATCTCCACCATAGTGCAGTCCTTGCATATGGCATGCACGCGCCCGGCGGGTATATAGTAGACGTCTCCGGTTTTGATTCCCTCATAGTTCAGGATATCTTCTATTTTTCCTGAACTGACAAGATTCTCGTATTCCTCCGGTTCGACAGGACGACGGAATCCGTTGGCTATCCTGGCGTTTTTACCGGCGTGCATTACATACCACATTTCGGTCTTTCCGTTGGGATATCCCATCTCTGTGGCTACCTGGTCGTCAGGATGAACCTGTACTGAAAGATCTTCCGCCGTGTCTATCAGTTTGACCAGCAAGGGGAATCTGTCGCCGTATTTTTTGTAATTTCTTTCGCCGAGCAGGTCGGAGCCATATTTTTCGAGCAATTCCTTAAGAGTCAGACCTTTGTCCGGACCTGCCTCCACTACCGATATATTTTCAGGGACACTGCTGATTTCCCAGCTTTCCCCGACTTCCGATATCGCGGGCCGGATATTCTTGATTCTGACTATATTTTCACCACCCCATATGGTGGTCTTGAGAATTGGAGCGAATTTCCACATGACAGTTTTTTTGAAAATTTGGCTTCAGCTGTGAAACACTTGGTTATTACAAGTGTTATAACACACAAAGATACGAAAAAACTTTTAGAAACTGTTTAAATTTAATTGCAAACTTTATTGAGAGGATTTTCCTGATGATTTCTGCAAGTCGAGGAAAGAGCATAGCGGGCTATGCGACTGACGAGACTTGGCGGAAAGCATAGGAAAGGGCCTCAATAAAGTTGCAGAAACAGACATAGTTGTTTTTCGGATTAAATTTAAACAGTTTCTAAGAAACTAAAAATTATTGTTATGAGTGATATATTGAATACCGAGGAGCGTCGTGAATTGCCGTCGGAAGATTTCGGTCTGCCTGAACGCCGCGAATATCCTATGCCCGATGCCGCGCATGTGCGTGCCGCCGAGGCTTATTTCCGTTATTGTCCCGAAGATCTTCGTCCGGAGCTTGCGCGCAATATCCTTAAATTCGCCGCACGTTATGGTGTGACGGTGCGTAGTGCGGAAGTGCTGGATTATGCCAGATAATCGGTCGGATCGGTGAGTCCCGCAGTCTCGAACGCCTCCTTGCGTTCGACGCATGTGCCGCACAGACCGCAATGCTTTTCTCCTCCTTTATAGCAGGAGTATGTCTCCGAATAGTCCACACCGAGCATGGCGCCGCGGCGCGCGATATCCGCTTTGGTCATGTCGGTATACGACGCGATAATATCAACCCCTTCATACGTCCCTTCGCTCATGGCGAGACTCATCGCTTTTATGAAACCTGCCCGGCAGTCGGGATAGATGGCATGGTCTCCTCCGTGATTTGCTATCAGCACGTGACGCAGATCCCGACTTTCGGCCAGACCGCATGCTGTAGCCAGCATTATGCCGTTGCGGAAAGGCACCACCGTGCTTTTCATGTTCTCGTCCTCATAGTGTCCTTCGGGTATGCTGTCGGCGCCTTCAAGAAGAGAACTTCTGAAATAGTCTCTCATGAACATAAGGGGAATCACTATGTGTTCGATGCCGAGCGCCGCGCATTGGCGGCGGGCGCATTCTATTTCCCTGGCATTATGNNGAGCCGTAATCAAAAGTTACGGCCAGTGCGATCCGGTCTTTGTAATCGTGCATGAGCGTGACGGAGTCCATGCCTCCGGACACGATTATGATGCTGTCTTTCATTTTGCGGTTATTGGGTTTCAAGTATTTTGTCAGGGTATTCCTAAAAACCGGTGAAGCTGTACGGAAAGTGTCCATCTCGGATCCGCAAGTACCCTGCGTACGGTGCGCAGACGGTTGGCCTCGCGTTGCGCGGGGTCTTCGACGTAACAAGGCTGCAGATACATGAGAGTCTTTTCCCCACGGCATCCAAGCGAGAAGTATGGTTCGAGATCCTGCCCGACATCGACAACCTTGATTTCATCCGCATGGTCCACAACGACTCTGGCCCGCTTACTGTCAGGGTCCGTATCCTCGCATATCCTTTCTTTGGGTGATACCGTCACCCAGTCTATGCCGGGTGGGAGAGGACATGTGCCGTTGGTCTCGATGGCTATTTTTTTGCCGGTGGCACGTTTCAGCAGATGTATGAAATCGGCGTCTATCGCCAGCGAGGGCTCGCCTCCGGTTATCACTATCCATTCGGCGGTGTATAGCTTTACTGCATGGACAATAGCGTCATCGTCCATGAAAATGCCTTCTTCGTGGTTTGTGTCGCAGAAAGGGCATTTTAGATTGCACCCCGCGAAGCGGATAAACACGGAAGGGTATCCCGTATGGTGCCCTTCGCCCTGAAGGGAATAAAATATTTCGTTGATCTTTCTCATATTTTTTCCGTCGCGTCCTCGTCACGTTCGTATGCCGCCCAGTTGCCCAAACTTTCCTCCACTTCCGCGCGGAAACAGTATGGGACGGTCTCTACTATCCATCTGGCTATATTCTCTGCTGTAGGATTGAAATCAAGCACTTCGTTGAGCACTTTGTGGTCAAGGGCGTCGAGAACACGTCGTTTTATTTCCGAGAAATCGACCACCATGCCGTTGCGGTCCAGTTCGCGCGAACGGCATTCCACAGTCACTTTCCAGTTGTGGCCGTGCAGATTGGCGCACTGGCTCGGGTAATCGAGTGTCAGTCGGTGCGCGGCGCTGAACTCAAATGTTTTACGGACAAAATACATGTTGTTGTCGTATTGGTGGATTTACGATGAAATCTGGAGATACCGTGACAGTGTCTCCAGATTTCATTATTACTGCTGACCTTATGGATGTCAGATTGTCTTTTTAGCTCTGGAGGCACGCTTTTTAGGAGCTGCAGCCGGAGTCTCGACCTCTTCGATGCCGGCGAGAGCGCCGTCTATCATGATGCGGCCGCAATACTCGCAGACGATTACTTTCTTATGCATCTTGATTTCGAGCTGGCGCTGCGGCGGGATGCGGTTGAAGCAGCCTCCGCATGCGTCGCGCTGCACTGTCACTATGCCGAGTCCGTTGCGTGCGTTCTTGCGGATACGCTTGAATGCCGCGAGTGTGTATGCGTCTATGCCCGGTTCGAGAGCTTTGGCCTGTTTGAGAAGATTCTCTTCCTGCTCCTTGGTCTCGGAAACGATTTCCGCAAGTTCCACTTTCTTCTGTTCGAGGATGTGCTCGTTGTCGTTAAGTTCCTCGCGGTTATGTTCGATCTCGGCTGTTTTCTCCTCGATCTTCGCGTTGGCGTCGCGGATATTCTTTTCGGCGAGCTGGATCTCGAGAGTCTCGAATTCCTTTTCCTTCTCAAGAAATGCAAACTCACGGTTGTTTCGCACGTTGTTGATCTGTTCGTCATATCGTGCGATCTTCTGGCGTCGGGTCTCGATATCGGCCGTCTTGTTGGCGATCAGTTCGCGCAGCGATACGATCTCATCCTCAAATTTCTGGATTCGCGTCTGGTAGCGCACAATCTCGTCCTCACGGTCTTTGACCTCATTGGGGAGCTCGCCGCGCAATATCTTGATGCGGTCTATCTCAGACAGGAGTGTCTGAAGCTGATAGAGTGCCTTGAGTCGCTCTTCAACGCTGCGTTCTTTCTCGTTTTTCTTTTCTGCCATGTTTCTAATTATGTTTTGTCGGCGCGGCTGTGAGCCGTCCTCGTTTTATCTTCTTTCCCGTTCGGTTTCTTTCGGATTTCACATTATACCCACCGGGTTGCGCTGATCATCGGAGAAATATACCACCAGTTCGGGATATTGCTGGCGGATTATGCGCGAGAATATCTTCATGGAGCATAATTCACTTTCGTAATGCCCGATGTCGGCAATCACCATTTGTTGCCCGTAGCCGGCGAAATCATGATATTTTATGTCGCCGGTCACATATAGGTCCGCGCCCGCGCGCATGGCCTCTCTGATCAGCGATGCTCCCGAACCTCCGCAGAGTGCCACGCGCTTTATCACAAGCGTGGGCGATTGCGAGGAATAGCGCAGCGCCTTGACAGCGAACTTGTCTTTGACACGGCGCAGAAACTCCAGTTTAGGAGTGGGAGACACGTTGCCGATTACTCCGAGACCTGCACGCGGATTGTCGCCATGTGGTTGCAGCACTTCTATGTCGGTCAGACCGAGAGTGTGCGCCATTTCATGACTGACGCCGTTCCACGCGGAGTCGAGGTTGGTATGTGCGGAATATATGGCCACGCCCGCTTCAAGCGCGCGGATCGCTATCCGCTGTGTCTCGTCGGCTCCTGTGAGATTCTTGAGACCTCTGAAGATCAGCGGATGGTGTGATACTATCATGTCGCACTTGCGGCGGATGGCTTCCTCAAGCACTTCTTCGGTGACATCCAGACAAAGCATGACGGCATTGACGGGGCGGTCGCGGAATCCGACCTGAAGTCCGGCGTTATCGTAGTCTTCCTGCAGCGGTAGCGGCGCGAAATCCTCGATTGCGGCTGCGATGTCCTGTACGGTCATATTTTTTGCGTTGCGGTTCAATTCTGATCTGGTTTCGCAGGAACAAGAGCGATCTGAAGCTCATCGAGCTGCGTCTGGTCGATAGGCGACGGACTCTCGTTCATGACATCACGGCCTGAGTTGTTTTTTGGGAAGGCGATCACGTCACGTATTGTGTCCAGACCGGCGAGAATAGACACGAAACGGTCGAAGCCGAGAGCAAGACCTCCGTGAGGCGGCGCTCCGTATTTGAATGCGTCCATCAGGAAGCCGAATTGTTCTTTTGCACGTTCGGGCGTGAATCCGAGAAGTTCGAACATGGTGTCCTGAAGTTCGGCGTCATGTATTCTTATCGAACCTCCTCCGAGCTCTGTGCCGTTCACCACGATGTCATAGGCCGTGGCGCGTACTTTGCCTGTATCCGTGTGGAGCAGGGGAATGTCTTCCGGATTCGGAGATGTGAAAGGATGGTGCATGGCGTAATAACGCTGAGTCTCGTCATCCCATTCGAAGAGAGGGAAGTCCACTACCCACAGCGGAGCGAATACGTTCTTGTCGCGCAGTCCGAGGCGTGAACCCATCTCGAGACGGAGCTCACAGAGTTGCTTGCGTGTCTTCATCGCTTCTCCGCTCATCACGAGCAGAAGATCTCCCGCCTTGCATCCGGCGCGTTCTCCCCATGCGCGAAGCTCATCCTCGCTGAAGAATTTTCCTACGGAACTCTTGACGGAACCGTTTTCCTCGAATTTCACCCACATGAGGCCTTTGGCGCCTACCTGCGGACGGCGTACGAACTCGGTAAGCTCGTCAAGTTGTTTGCGTGTGTATCCGGCGCATCCCGGCGCTGCGATCCCGACGGTGAGTTCCGCGTCATCGACTACCTGGAAGCCATGGCCTTTGGCCAGGTCGGTGATCTCGACAAATTCCATGCCGAAACGGATGTCAGGCTTGTCGCTGCCGTAACGTGACATGGCGTCGGCCCATGTGATGCGTGGGAATGGCTCCGTGAAATCTATATTCTTGACGTATTTGAAAATATGCTTTACAAGACCTTCGAATATCCTTATCACATCTTCCTGCTCCACAAACGACATCTCGCAGTCGATCTGTGTGAATTCGGGTTGACGGTCTGCCCGTAAATCTTCGTCCCGGAAACATTTTACGATCTGGAAATANNATCTGTGTGAATTCAGGCTGACGGTCGGCGCGAAGGTCCTCGTCGCGGAAGCACTTGGCGATCTGGAAGTAACGGTCGAAGCCGGAAACCATCAGAAGCTGCTTGAACAGCTGCGGAGACTGTGGCAGNNCGACTGGGGGAGCGCATAGAATTCTCCCGGGTTCATGCGTGACGGAACGACGAAGTCCCGCGCCCCCTCGGGTGTCGATTTGACAAGGATGGGAGTCTCGACCTCGAGAAAATCCTGAGAATCGAGATAGCGTCTGATCTCGAATGCCATCTTGTGGCGAAGTTCGAGGTTGCTGCGCACTGCGGGACGGCGAAGGTCGAGATAACGGTATTTCATGCGCAGGTCATCGCCTCCGTCTGTGTTGTCTTCAATCGTGAAAGGTGGTATCTCGCTGCGGTTCAGCACGCGGAGCGAGGAGGCTATCACCTCGATCTCTCCTGTGGGAAGATTGGCGTTCTTCGAACTTCTCTCGGCCACTTCTCCCTCTATCTGGACCACGAACTCGCGGCCGAGCCTGTTGGCCTGTTCTGCAAGTTCTGAATTGATTTCATTACTGAAGACCACTTGTGTGATTCCGTAGCGGTCGCGGACGTCGACAAAAGTCATTCCGCCCATCTTGCGGGCTCTCTGAACCCAACCGGCAAGTTTTACCTTTTTGCCGGCATCGGCAAGGCGAAGCTCGCCGCATGTCGTATCTCTGTACATATTATCTTTATGGATATCCTCCGCACGCGTTCGGACGCGCGCATATTAAGCACGCAAAGTTACAAAAAATATTCCTAATCACAAAATTAATAACAAAGAAACGGCCGCTCTCACGAGTGACCGTTTTCTTGGCTATGTTTCCATAGCGCATCTTAACTTAATGAACAAAAATCTATCTTCTAACTGCTCTATTAACCGCCTGTGCGGTCAAAATGTTCTGTTGTAATTTAATTATTAACGTATTTTAACATTGCGCTCTGCAATAACAGTTTGTCCCGTGGTATCACGCTTGAGCGCCACTCTGTTGTCGGAGCGTCGCTGCAAGCCGGACGTCTGTTTCGGCTATTTTTCTGATTTCTCCGTAGACTCTTCTGGCATACGGGAGTGAGAATATGTAGAATAACAGTCCCGCTGGAGCGAACCATTTTAAGGCACTGCATATTTTTTTATTTTTGAATGGCCTTAGAATCCACAGCGAACGGGTCGCGGGATAATGATTGAGTATGTCTATCACCTTTGCGTCGCGTGAATCCGACAGATATGTCACAAGTGTATCTGGNNTGAGTATGTCTGTGACCAATAGTCGGTATAGGAGGGTCTGGGCTTGTGGCGTGACAGCCAGGCCTGGGATGCGATATGCAGATTCTCGGCCATGGCGAGCGCACGGCCCGGGCAGATATCGTAGATGATGACCTCCTTGAGCGTGACGTGGTGTGATTGGGGCAGTCCCAGACGTCGGCGTATCCATTCTCGGTAAAGGTCGGGATTGAATACGGCGGAATCGTTCATTGCCTTGTATGTCACGAAGAT
>DAAV01000088.1:2419-19443 GCA_001701295.1 Bacteroidales bacterium H10 | reverse complement strand
AGAGCGGCAGCTCCGATATCGGCGACAACCAGGCCCTCTACAACAAGCAGATCGGCGATATGGTCAAAGCGGGCGCATATGTGTTCGCCATCCAGCAGGGTGTCGGCGTACATGTCATCGACACCGCTACCGACACCGCCGCGCGCCTGATCGAAGACACCGGCGTGCAGGGCATAACCCAGACAGCCGACGGTCATGTATGGTTCGCTACTTCGGAAAACGCGACTTCGGGTCACACACTTCTCCGTGAAATCGATCCGCAGTCGGCGGAAGTGATCTCCGAGACAGAAGTTCCGGGTGTCATCAGCTGCAGCTGGGGTTCCTGGAGATCCACCGGTTTCTTTGCGTCCAAGTCGGACAACACGCTCTTCTGGAACGGCGGTTCGGCAGGCATAACCTCCTCCGGAGGGACCATCTACCGCTGGAACACTTCGGAAGATGCGACAGATCTCCAGCCCCTGTATGTGCTGCCGAAAAAAGAGGGTACTTTCCCCGATGTCTACCAGCAGATGTATGCCACGATGCGCTACGACGACAGGACCGGTGCCATACTCTTCGCCACAACTACCGCACCGAGCGGCAATTATCGCTACAACTGGCTCAACTTCATAGATGCCGAATCGGGAGATGAAATTTCGTCGGTAAGACTCAAGGACTATTATTGGTTCCCCTCGATTCCAATCTTCCCCGACGTTTATGCGCCTCAGTTCAACACTATCCAACCGGTAGCGCTCGACAAAGAGGATGACGAATACACTCTGCGACTCGACGGCCTGGCATACGACAACGACAACATCGACTACAACGTGACAGTAAGCCGCGTGACAGACAACAGCAATCGCTCGGCTCAGTCTATTGAGGATATAGCCGACGTGACCGAGAAAGATGGTGTCATCACCATCCGTCCGCGCAAGATCGGAGAATCGGAGCTGGTGCTCCGCGCCGAGTCCAACGGCCGCGAGACATATGCATATGTGCCCGTGAGCGTATCGGTGAACTCCGGAATCGGTGATATAGCCGCCGCGACACGCACCATCTCTATAATCGGAGACAAAGTGATCCTCAAAGGTTTTGACGGAGAAACGTTCATAGTCACCGATCTCGCAGGCGCGGTGCAGTCATCGTTCACGGCCTGCGGCGACGAATGCAAGGTAACGCTCATGCTCGGCAAAGGTGTATACGTAATCAGCGCCGCCGACGGCAGCCACTCGATAAAATTCACATTATGATAAGAAAATCAAAATGATGAAAAAATCAAAAAAAGCAATGATAGCGTTCCCGCTGACAGCCGTAGCACTGTCGGCGGGAGCCTTCACCCTCGACTGGGACAGAATAGAATTCTGGACAGGTGAAGGTCCCAACCGCTCGGCCCTTGTGGTCCAGTTTCAGGACAATGGTCCGAAAGAGGCATATGTATGGGGATTCCGCTGGGATCCGGCAGACTATGAAGGAGGTCAGCCTTCGGGCGAGGATATGTTCCGCGCGATAGCGGGCGCCAGCTCCGACATCCTTCTCTTCACCCAATATACGGGTTGGATGGGATGCACGGTCGACGGCATAGGCTTCCAGTTCCCAGGCGAGGAAAAAACGCTCCACAAGATAGTCTACGACTTCCAGGGCGCGAGCGAGGATCCGCGTGTAAGCTTCGACTACTACACCCCCAACGAACTGATGGGCCAGACCTCCGCTCCCGGCAACTTCACTCCGGTCTACTGCTCCAGAGCCCTGACCGCCGCAGAGGACACAAACATCATCGAGCACCCGATCAACGCCCGCCAGTATGGCTATCCGGCCTATGACTATGACTGGTGGCAGCCTTCCGGGACACTCGACAACACGCGCCAGCGCTGGAATGCCGGATGGTATGACGGCTACTGGAGCTATTGGGTCGGAGGAGTGGATTCGGAAGAACTCAGTTACTCGGGACTCGGATACTCTTCGCGCAAACTGTCCGACGGACAGGTAGACGCCTGGAAATACGCCCTTCTCGACGGTCCGGTGGTGTTCGCGCCCCGACAGGCCGGTGGACAGAACCGCGTACGCGCAAACATCGACGGAGAAACCGGAGCTTCCGAACAATGGTATGAACTGAACTACTCACACAAATCCACCGAAACAGGCATCGACGGTATCGATTACGCGCAAGACAGCACTGTCGGAATCTATACGCTTCAGGGCGTGCATGTCAGGGATGTGTCCAAGTCCTCACTGTACGGGACCATCGAGGTCCTTCCCTCGGGATGCTATATCATAAAAGAAGGAAACAGAACTACAAAACTTATCAAATAATATTGAAAATAACCGATCTATGAAACGTTTACTTATCTCCGCGGCCGCAATAGCCATGCTTGCGCCGGCCGCAGTGACCGCTAAAAGAATGCCTGCGAAAGTGCAGGGCACGGACTATGCGGCCACATTGCCTCAGGAGAGCCGCATGAAAGCCTCCGACTGGGAATGGGATCCCAATCCGGACGCTCCCGCGATGTCGAGCGCCGATTTCGGATTCGACAATATCGAGAACTGGACAGGCGAAGGCGAGAATCAGGCGGCACTCGTGATCCAGTGGAATGACAGCCGCGNNCGGATACCGATGGAACGGACAGGCCACCGGAGCCGACATGATCAAGGCCGTGGTCAGAAACAACCCGAGACTGTATACTCTCATGCAATATACCAACGTATCATCCCCTACCGACCCTAACGGAGGATACACCATCAACGGAATCGGATGGGATGCCGACAATGACGGCGAGATCTCGCTCGTCGACACGAAAGACGGCATGATCTACACTTCCGAAGACGGATTTTTCGAACACCCGAGAGGTTACAAGCCCGGCAGCGGAGGCTCGTCAGACTATGACTATGACGACTGGGAGTCAACAGACGACGGCGACTTCTGGCAGGCCGGATGGTATATGGGCTACTGGAGCTACTGGGTCGGAGAAGGAGAACATCCCAGCTCACTCAGCTATTCGAGCTGGGGAGCGTCAGGCCGCGTACTCGAGAACAATAGCTGGGACGGATGGAATTATGCCGTGGATATGATGGCAAGCGACTGGAAGGAACTGAAATCGGCTCCGTCGCTGATCCCTGAAGGGGCCAAAACCGAATTCAAGGTCGGTGATCTCTTCTACTCGCTCACGGATTATTCAAAAGGTACGGTCAGGGTGGTCAATCCGTCGGCATTGACCACAATAACCGGCGCCTCCTACAGGGAATTCAACGGAGAAAGCATCGTGATCCCCGCGACTTTCTACGACGATGAGGAAGACAAGACCTATACCGTCATCGCCATAGACGACAACGCATTTTCCGGTGTAGCGGGAATCGTGTCGGTCACAATACCCGCTACCGTTACCAAGATCGGCAACCGGTCATTCTATCAGTGCCTTGATCTCGCCGAACTGAAAGGTGCGGACGGAACGGATCCTAACGCCACAATCACCTCCATAGGAGAGGCGGCGTTCGAGTCGTGCGCTCCCTTCGCCACACCTCTTTTCCCCACGGCGATGAAAGCGCTTCCAAAAAGGATATACGCTTATTGCGACCTTATCGAGAATCTTGTCATCCCCTCGCACATAGAGGAAGTCGGAGACTCCGCTCTCGCCTACACCTCCGTCAGGACGATAGAGATTCCCGCATCCGTGAAGAAGATCGGCACGAAGGCCATCTATAGCCGCAATATCGACAAGGTGAAATCGCTGTCGCTTTATCCTGCGGAGATGGCGACCGACGCATTCATGGATGAAGTATACGTAAACGCGGAACTGACCGTGCCCGCAGGTTTCACAGATACATATGCCGGGGCTGCAGGCTGGAGCAATTTCAAGAATTTCTCTGAAGAGACCATCCCTGTCAACACAGGAGATACTTTCTCGAGCGAAAATGTGACTTATGTGGTCGAAGACACATCGTCGGAGACTCCCTCGGTCCGAATCTCCCATGCAAGAGTCGACGGCAAACCCGACGCCAACGCGATCAAGGCCGCCAACAAGGCCGCATATGCAGGTGAAATCACGATTCCGGAAAAAATATCGTTCATGGGCCGCGACTATGTCGTCACCGAAATAAACGACTCCGCTTTCTACGGAGCATCCGAAATGACATCCCTGACCATAAAGGCAAAGATAGAGAATATCGGGGCCTATACATTCTCCGACTGTTCCAAACTGACAGACGTCGTATTGCCCGCAACTCTGAAAACCATAGGCAGGCATGCCTTCTCTTACGCCGGCGTAACATCCATGCGACTTCCCGAAGGTCTGGTGTCTCTCGGCGAACGTGCGTTCTTCCAGTGTTCCGCCATGGCATCAGTCAACGTACCCGCTTCCGTCACTTCGATCGCCGACTATTGCTTCTCTTATTGCACGGCGCTGACATCGCTTGAGTTCGGTGACAACATCACGTCATTCGGCAGAAACATGATGCAGAGCAGCAAGAATCTCCGGAGCGTAAGACTGCCCGGATCTCTTGCAAAGATTCCCGACAATACCTTCTCCTCATGCTCCGCTCTGACATCGGTAACGATTCCCGCCACTGTCACCGAGATCGGGGCATCGGCCTTTGCCGGCTGCTCAAGCCTCACTGTGACACTTCCCGAAGGTGTCAATAAAATCGGCACAGCCGCATTCCAGGACTGCGCCAACGAGACATTCACGCTTCCGGAAGCAATCACCGCCATACCCAACAATCTTTTCAACAGTTGCAAGAACCTGCATACCGTCACACTGGGCAACGGGATCACCTCGATCGGCACCTCGGCCTTCGCATCCTGCTCCGCGCTCGTCAGCCTCAGAGTGGCGGAAAACCAGGACACCCCTTCAGACGCAGCTCAGCGCACCGCCGCCGAGAGCACAGGTCTCGCTTTCCCTGCCACTCTGAAATCCATAGGCTCTTACGCTTTCCAGAAATGCACGTCCATAACCTCCGTGTCAATTCCTGAGAATGTCACTACTGTAAGCCCCAATGCATTTCAGGACTGTACGGGTCTCGTAGAGGCGGAACTTCCCAATTCGATAAAGAGCGGACCGAACAACCTGTTCCAGGGATGCTCGAATCTGCAGAAGGTAACGCTCGGCAACGCCCTGACATCTATCGGTCAGAACATGTTCCGCGACTGCGCGTCGCTTGAGTATCTCGCTGTGAGAGGAACCGAAACCGGCGACGGCGTTGCTGCTTTCTCACTTCCCTCCACACTGAAGACTATCGGCACATGGGCGTTCGCCAACTGCAAGAAGATAAAATCCGTGATCATTCCGGAAGGTGTCACGTCAATCGGTGCGAATGATTTCGACGGCTGCTCCGCGCTTGAGTCCGTGAAGCTTCCTTCAAAACTGACATCTATCGGCAACTACGCTTTCCGCAATACCCTCGTGAAGGAACTGGTGCTTCCAGCCTCGGTAGGAAATATGAGTTACACGAGCGATATTCTCTACGGCTGTCCCGATGGCGCGACAGTCTATGTCTGCAACACCGGAGCTCCGAAGACAGCAGGCTCGAATCTCTGGCGCATGGCCACAGGCAAGTATGCCACCGTCATGGTGCCCGTGGGGCTGAAAGGGAAATATGCCTCCGCATCAGGCTGGAAAAACTCCACTGTCTCGGAAGCGGAAATAAGCAGTCTCGACTATTCACTCACGATAGACAATACGGCTACCGACGAGGTTTCCATTATGGTCAATGCCGCATATGTATTCGGCGGCGAGCTTCCCGAAGCTTTCGAGGCGGCAAACAACGAAGTGCTCTTCTCGGACAATACTTCCTACTTCTTCCACTATCGTGAGAAAGTAACTCACGAGAATGATTCTCCCGTGCCGGCAGCGGCGGAAGAGGACACATTCACGACTGCCGGTCTCCTTCTTGACAGCGACGGCTGCGGCACGTTCACGATGGCACGCCCCTTCACGACCACTGTCTACGAAGTGAAAGTTTCGGGCCAGCATCCCTCGGGAACAGTAGAGACCGAACCGAAGACCGTCACCGTAACAGGCAATGACGTCCTGACAGGAGTAGAGTCCGTGGCCGATGCCGACAGTGCCGGTACGCGTGTCTTCACCCTCGACGGAACTGAAGTCAATGCGGACGGCGCTCTCGAACCGGGCATCTACATATTGGTGCGCGGGGGCAAGACATCCAAGATCATTGTAAGATAACCATAGTGATTTCCGAAAGACGGGAGGTCAGGACGCAAGCCGGCCTCCCGTCTGCATAACAGGGAATAACAGAAATAAAAAAATAAGGAATAATGAAAAAGACAATACTGGCGTTGGCCGCATCCATTGGTATCCTTCCTGTCTTCGGCGCGACGGAAACAGACTATTCGACAGGCGTTTTCATCATCAACGAAGACTGGTACGGTCATCAGAACTCCACAGTCAATTATCTCGAGCCGGACGATCCCGACGGCGATTACTGGCACTACCGCGTCATCCAGACCGAAAATCCGGGCCGGGAACTCGGCTGCACCAACCAGTTCGGCCAGCTGTGGCGTGAACGGCTGTATCTCATAGCGAAACAGGAAAAGGATCCCGGCGCCGACATAACAGGGGGCCGCATCACGGTGGTCGATGCCAGAACCATGAAGATACTTTTCCAAAACGAGATTATCGATCCGTCGGGAGCCCAGTGCGACGGTCGCGGGTTCATTGGCGTCGATGACCACAAGGGCTATATATCGACAAGCAACGGCATATGGGTGTTCGATCTCGACACTTACGAGGTGAAAGGCCAGATNNGGTCCGCCAACCCGAACGCGGGCGACGATAGGCCGAACACCGATCCGACAGGATCTCTCTACCACGGACAGTCAGGTTCGATGGTGCTTGCCGGCGGAAAGGTATTCGCCGCACATCAGCAGGCGGGACTGCTTGTCATAGACACGGCCACGGACAAGGTGATCAAGACCATAGCGATGGATTTCGTCCAGGAGAAGGCAGGTATCGGATCGGTGGTTCTCGCCAAAGACGGCTCGGTATGGCTAAGTGTCGCGAAAAACATCCAGGGCACCGGCGCGACGCTGCCCTGCATAGTGCGTGTGGATCCGCAGACATATGAGACGGAGATAGTGGAGATGACCGAAGGGATGTATCCTCCATCCAATTCCTGGTATGCCTGGACTCCCGACACTTTCTGCGCCTCGGCGCAAAACAATGTGCTCTACTGGTCAGGAGGTTCCAACAGCTGGTTTACGGGAAGGATGGTCTTCAGATTCGATGTCGATACACGCAGCATGGAAAAGATCATTGACCTCCGGGAGGATGGCGAGGAATGGAAACTCTACGGCTGCTCGATGCGCGTGCATCCGCTGACCGATGAGATCTACATGTCGCTTTACCATGAATTCAGCATCCCCACCTACATAACGCGCCGTTATACCGCCGAAGGAGAGAAAATCAGGGACTACGAGATGATCAGCAACTATTGGTTCCCCTCTCTCCCCGTATTCGCCCAGGATCCTGCTGCCGCGCCATCGGGCGTCGCCGGGATAGTGACTGACGCAGAAAAGAGCGTGTGCGGATGGTTCACTCTCGAAGGCCAGAAAGTGGAAAATCCGTCGAAAGGAATATATATCCGTGTGACAGACGGTAAAGCCGAAAAAGTGTATGTCAGATAATGTAATGGCCCCTTCCAAAAGGTGATAAGCAAAATGAAACTTTAAAAGGCTATTTTTTTCAATAAACAGGTGCGGTTTATGACAAAATGCTGTCAACCGCACCATTTTCATATAGTTATGGTCAAAATTTACATATTATTTTTTGAATATTCTTTAAAGAATATACTTTATTGCACAAAAAGTATCAAAATATGCAAATTTTGTCTAACTGTTTGTAGTCGATAAGTTAATTAACCATAATGACAGAAATTTTCTTTTAAAAATATTTTTTTGTTAGAAGAATTTTGTTTAACTTTGCAACGTGTTTTTCATGGTATTAGATTTAAGGTTAGAGGATTAGTTGTCGTGAGACAATTAATCTTTTCTTTTTTATATATGAATACCAGCAACTTAGCCATTGATCAATACCTTTGAAATGATTCCCTGAACCGCTGTGCCGATAAAAAGATCAATCAAAAGAGGGTTCTGTCAATTACAGAGTCCGGGACAATAAAACACATCCCTCCTCACCAGCCCTTGGAACTGATTATGCTTATCACTTTCCACACCTCCGAGACAAGATCTTTGGGAAGTTCCTCATCGGCGACATCCTTATTATATGAATGCGCCACCAGAAACCTCTCCGGATCCGCGTTGCATCTTATTATCTGTTTGGTCAGCCTGCGTCCGTCACTTAGCACTACAACAAAATCATTTCCATATCCTATGTATTCACGCCACCTGTTTACCTGTCTTATGTGAAGTATCGATCCGGCGGGAATCACAGGCGCCATCGAATCGCCATACTGATATATCGCAAGATCTCCATGCCTGCAATTCAGAAACGGGACGGAAACGCTGTATGCACCCCAGGAAACGGCACTCTCGCCATCGATCGACAGGCATCCCACCGACTTGATATCCACAAGCGGAACAGCCGCAACCTCCGCATCTGGATGAACCTTACGTTCAGGAATATTTTCTTTTTCTTCATCGGGCTTAATCATCGCGCCCACCCCTGTCAGCAGCCACGCCGCGTCAATATTAATGAATTTTTCTTGAATTTTCTTTGCAAGATCCTTGGATATGCCACATCTGCCTGCTTTAATATCATAAAATATCTGTGGACTGGAGAGTTTTATCTCCTTGGAAAGACGGTTTGCAGAAATACCCAGATACTCCAAAACCATTTTAATTCTTTCAAAATCAGTCATGAGATGATAATTAACTAAAATATTTAAAGAATTTCTCTTGAATTATTTGGAAATTCAATAATAACACATTAACTTTGCAGTCAAATCATAGTATCCGGTACTATCGGAGACTGTGCATGTTATCACAAACCGCCAAAACGACAAGACATCTCAAAACGCAATGTAATGGAAGACTGCAGACAACACACAAGCTGTTCACGAAGCGGGATCCCGCTTGATGAAAAGAGATTTCAGAGGAACACAAAGCATTGTGGGCAAGGTCATAACACAACCTGCCCCCATTCCATGCAAAACGTCAAGGCGGCATTGCACATATCTGATGCACCGGTGCTGAAAACACTACCGGACTTCATGAAAATCAAGAAATACGGCATCGACAAAATTAATAATTTATTTTTAGATTTCAGAACCGATCTTGAATCGCGGGAGTTAAAAATCTTTAATCAATAATTTTACGAATCCGCTTCCAGTCAAACCTGAAAATCCGGCGCGCCGGTCGTTACTGCAAGCCTGATGGGAAGGTCAAAGAAAACGAATACACAATATATTAACCAATTAAAGTAAAATCTATGAAGAAAACCTTAGTAAAGGTTTCGCTGCTCTCAATGATGCTTTCATTGATGCCCGTTGCAATGACTTCTTGCAAGGACTATGATAATGACATCAAAGAAATCAACGGAACCACAGGTGAGTTGAGTTCTCAGATAGCAGCTCTTCAGGCTGCCATCGAGGCCAACAAAGAGTCAGCCAAAGCAGCTCACGACGCAGCCGAAGCGGCTCTTCAGGCAGCAAAAGAGGCCCAGGCAAAAGGCGACCAGGCAGAAGCTGACGCACAGAAAGCTATGGCCATGGCAAAAGCAGCCGAGGAAGCTGCAGCCAACGCCAAGGCCGAGGCTCTTGCCGAGATAGCCAACCAGTGCAAGATCCTCAACGAAAAGATCGGAAACAACGCCGACGCCATCAAGGCTAACGCCGATGCCATTTCCGCTCTTCTCGGTCGCATCGAAGGTGTTGAGAAAGGTCTCGGCGCAATTGACGTAGAAGGTCTCAACAACAGCATCAAGGAGCTTAACACCGCTCTCGAGGCTGTAAATGTCCAGCTCGAAGCTCTCAAAGGCTATGAACAGCGTCTCAACGAACTTGCAGACGAATTCGACGGTCTCAAGAGCGAAGTAGAGGAGATGAAGGGCAAGATCAACGAAATGCGTGATGAACTTGGCGAGGCTCAGGACGACATTCTTGATCTTTACTCGAAAGTATCCGACCTTGGCGATGATATCACCGACCTCCGCACTCTGCTCAACACCCTCACAGGACGTGTAGACGGCATCGACGGTTCCATCGGCGACATCAATGATGATCTCGACGAGATCCGCGATCAGATCGGTGACATCCTCAGCGACATCGAGTACAACGACGAAGCCATCAAGGAAAATACCCGTCTTATCGGCGAACTCCGTTCAGACCTCAATAAACTCAGTGAGGAAGTTTCCACAAAAGTACAGAACGCCATCAATACCATCGCCGGTGTTGTAAGTTCGCGTCTTACTTCCGTGACTCTGATGCCGAGCCTCTATGTAGGCGGCATACCCACCATCGAGTTCAAGTCCGCTCAGTATAATTCTCTGAAATGGGAAAACGGCGAGTGGGTAGAAAGTTCAAACGTATACCGCGTTTCGAACAACCAGACAGAGGTTGAATATCGTCTGAACCCGACCAACGTACGTCTCGAGGACATTCAGGCAAACAGTCTCGCGTTCGTGTCTAGAATCGCCACCACTCGCGCAGCTGAAGTTGACAATGACATCATCAATGTCGTTTCTGCCGATGTTGAAGGCAATGGAGTACTGAAGATCAAAGCCGGCAAGAGCAACACGGCTTCGCTCAACCTCAACGGCAACAAAATCTACACTGTATCTCTTAAGGTGCCTATCGCAAAACAGCATCTCTTCGACAATGAGCCGGCTGCATGCGTATACTCAGAGTACACTCGTCTGAGCGAGATTTACTTCACTCCGCGTCTCCACAAGACTACGGCTGTGAGTGCCACAATCCCCGTTCACTTCAACGACTCTGTTCAGGTATATCAGTCAGCGATGAACGCTCTCGTTGCAGCAAAGGTTCAATACAACAAGACTCTTGATCTGAACACACTCGTTCAGGGTTGCGCGTTCGTAAATCCCGACACTCATGAACTCCTTACTCTCGACCAGTTCAAGGAGTATGGTTTCGAGGTTTCATATACTCTTGCAACAAGAGCATACAACACACTTTCCGCCGACAAGGCAAACCAGCAGGAATTCGCCCAGATCAGCGGTTCTACCTTTACTCCGGGTGCACCTTCTGTAAGCGGTTTCGCAGCAGCCAACCAGGCAGCGATCGGCAAACAGCCTATCGTACACGTATGGTTGAAGGACACCAAGAACAACAAGCTTGTTGACCAGCGTTACTTCAAGATCCTCATCACACGTGAAGACCCAACTCCTCTCGCTTACACAATCACACCCAATAAAGAGCAGGAACTCGGCTGCAGCAACTACGTTTGGAATGTAACTTGGGACGAGATGACCAAACAGGTACTTACTCAGTTCAAACCTAACGGCATCTCTAAAGAGGACTTCTACCACCGCTATGGCGCACACGCTACAAGCATCGTGGTTAAGGAAGATGGCGTTGAGAAACCCGCACTTGTCGCCAATGTAACTGACAATGTAACACTCGACAACACCGGTGCTTCTATTCCTGTCATGACATTCACCCTTGACAATACAGAGGTAGGTCACATCGAGCAGGGCAAGTCCAAGACTTATCAGGTAACCCTCACTTACACTGATGCCAACGACCTCAACCCGGCAGTATCGATCACATTCAACTGTGTTGTTACCAACAACATCAAGAACCCGACTCTCGGAAACGTAGACAAGACCAAGTGGGTTAACGAGACAATGCTTCTCTATCCTATACCTTACGGTTCTGCCAACGCCCAGGCCAAAGCAGAGTACAACACCAATATTCTTGAAGGTCGCTTCAGCCCGCTCGTGAAGGGTCTCCTTTCATGCGGTATGTGGGATGTAATGCTCGCTTCGAATACAAATCCTGCAATGGCTCTCGACTACGGTTCAAATGCCGGCTGGAAGACTCCGACTCAGGCTGAAAGCGTAAGCACCATCTATGCTTCGATCGCTCACAACGCACAGGGCATATCTATGGTTGAGAACGAGACTAAGGTTACTCTCGACTGGAAGGCTGAGCTCAACGGTCTCTCTGTTAACACCGTGACATTCGCCAACAGCTATCTCCAGATCGTTAAGCCTCTGAAAGATCCTACTATCAAGCAGGATACCAAGCTTACTGACCAGTCTTTCGCTCAGACAATCACAGAGCTCGACAAGAAGCTCACTCTGCTTGACGCATTCGACAACGAGGTTGCCAATACTACCGGTATGGCTCAGAACCTTTGGAAATACTACGATGTTCAAGCTCCGATCTTCGCAAACACTGCCGGCCCGATCATGATCACTGACGATGTAAACGGTACCAACCCCCGTTCACTTGAGTCTCTCCACATGAAGGCTGACATCAACCTGACAACTTACACTCTTACTTACACCAACGAGGGCGCACCTCTCCAGAACAACTGCTACCTGCAGATTCCTGTCGAGATCAAGCACTACTGGGGTACTCTTAAGGGCAAGTTGTACATCCTCATCGAGCATAAACTCTAAAGAATTCTTAGCATACAACTGCGTGAATCTGAAAAGTAAAAATCCCAAAATCTGTAGTTAACACAGGTATTCTACGTGAAGAGGTGGGGCTTCAGGGATGAAGGCCCACCTCGCTTTTCATCAATAAGTTTTTAAGTTGAGTAACGGACGCCGGCGTGAGTCGGCGTCCTTTTTTTAACACCCGCATTAGCTCATCAGCCGCCCCCATTGGAGCAGCCCATCAGGAGCAGCGCCTTTCCAAGGCGGTGACACCCCAGCCGCGCTCCTGTGAATATATTTTTATCCTTCGGGTGCAAAAATATCGGGATTTATATCTAACTTTGCAACCGGATATGAATGAAGAGAAAAACAGCGAGAACGGATACCGGAGCATTCTGAAAGGAACTTCGATTTTCGGAGGAGTGCAGATTTTCCAGATTCTCATAAATCTTATACGCGGAAAATTTGTAGCCATGTTTCTCGGACCTGCAGGCATGGGCGCCGCATCGCTGTTCAATTCTTCGTCGGGCACACTGATCCAGCTTTCCTCTCTCGGACTGAACCTCGCTTTTGTCAAGGAAATAGCGGCAAATAAAGATGATGCCGGACGTCTGGCCACAATACGCCACATCGCGAGTCTGCTGATACGCTTCACGGCACTGCTCGGCGCGCTGGCATGTACAGTCCTCGCTCCCCTCCTGAGCCGTCTCTCTTTCGGTACGGAAGACTATACATGGCAGTTCCTGCTCCTGTCTGTCGCTGTCTTTATGACAGTGGCGGGAAACGGAAAGATGGCGATGCTGCAGGGGCTCCACAAGGTCAGACTCCTTTCGATGACATCTCTGGCCGGCGCTGTGACAGGACTCGTGGCCGGAGTGCCGCTATACTGGCTTTTCGGAACTAAAGGCATTGTCCCGGCCATGATAATTCTTGCGCTTACGACCTACGGATTCTATTCTTACGGTCTGCGACGCGCAATACCGCAGACGGGCGCAAGTTTCAACAGAAAACTGCATATGCCGATCGTACGCCGCATGCTCTCGATGGGTATCGTACTGCTCGCCTCATCGCTGATAAACACCCTCTGCACTTACCTGATCAATATATTCATACGCACACATGGCGATCTGGAACATGTGGGACTCTTCAACGCCGCCAACAGCATAACTCTTCAATACGTGGGCGTGGTTTTTACCGCGATAGCTCTCGACTACGTCCCACGCCTCACGNNGCGACCGCAAGAAGATGGGGCTGATTATCAACCGACAGATGGAAATCGTAGCTCTTGTGGCTACACCCCTCACCATTCTTCTCGTCGCCACCGCACCGTTGGTGATCAGAGTACTGCTCACCCGGGATTTCCTTCCCGTAACAGAGCTTATGCGATGGCTGGGGATAAGTATTCTTCTGAAAGCGATAGCCTATCCTCTCGGATACGTCACATTCGCCAGCAACAACCAGAAACTATTCTTCTGGCTGGAGGCTATTGTCTGCAATATTCTTTATGCAGGTCTCTCACTGCTGTTCTATAACTTTTACGGATTGCCAGGGCTGGGTTATGCGGCTGTAGTCGAACAGGGCGCATGCGTGCTGCTTTATCTGGCGGTAAACAACAGGGTATATGGTTTCCGGCCGAACCGCAAGGCGACCTGCGAGACTCTCGCGGGAGTGCTTTTCGGCATCACGGCTTTCTGTATCTCTGTTCTGACGGAAGGTGTGCTCTCATATTGGCTGATGGCAAGCGTGTTTCTCATTTGCACCGCCCGGTCATTCCTGACTCTCAAGTCGAGGATACGGGAGGATTGACCGAAGACCTTTTAAAGCGATTACAGCTCAAGCCTATAGCGCGTATAGACCGTGCCTGTCGCGCCGTATGAATATTTCTGACGCAGGAGTCCGGCGTTGAGATAGCGGCCATGATCCTCATTGCTTATGCCGAAATCGAAATAATCTCGCGAGGAGTAACGCTCCGTTATCAGCCAGTGAAACAAAGGTGTGAGCAGATTAAGTTCGCGTCCGCGCGAAGTGGTGGCTATATACTGGGCGTGCGCGGTCATCCCGGTATCGTAGACACACACCGCGGCATGAGGCTCGCCGTCAAGCCATGTTGCAAAGAAACGTATGTTATCGGGAAACCGGTCCGCAAGCAGGCGCATCTCCCCGACGGTGTGCACAGGTTTTGTGTCATGCCTCTCCCGGAGACAATCGCCGAGCATCTCCATGAAAGGAGCTATGTCGGACATTTCTCCGATGCTCAGAGGAAGTTTCGCCGTTCCTGCCAGATGGCGGCGCTGCTGTTTGTTGAGCGACACGGGGCGCCTCAGATCTATTGTCGCGCTCAGATTGCATTCGTAAAGGCGCCCTCCGAGTCTGAACAGCGCATATTCATCTTCCTGCGACGGTCTTGAACAGTAGATATAGGGAACGGGCCTGTAATCCAAAGCTTTTATTCCTTCCGTACGCCATGCGTCGCACGCCGCGCCGAAAATCTCCAGCAGACCCGCGCCGTCGAGATGCGACACCGGGAGCACCNNACCCTCCGTAGGTCAGACCGCCGTGAGAGCACAACATTCCCCCGGGAGTGATATTTGCCGGAAGAAGAGCCATCAGACGGTTCTCCTTGTATGCCATCCATGAACAATCGGAAAAACGGTCCGAATGATAGTCCATGTAGTCACGCATGAAAAGAAACGTACCGTTGCGCGAGGCGGCTACAAACCTGTCCCACTCGCCGCGCAATGACTGATCATATCTGATTATCCTGTAGTTCATAGCCTGCGGAGTGTGATGCATTTATCTGATCCAGCCGAGAGGATCCATTTTGTCACGATTCTTCCACACCTCGAAATGAATGAGACTGTGTGACGGATTTTCCTCGTCATGGGCAAGACGTCCGAGCGACTGGCCCTGTTTCACCACATCGCCTACCTTGACAGACGCACTGGCGATATTGCCGTATACGGTATAATAACCGCCATGACTGACTATGACGACGGTGGAATATCCCGGAATCATATATACGCCCGAGACCTTGCCGCCATAGACAGCCTGGGCGGCGGCTCCCGCACTAACCTCGGCGTCTATGCCCGGATTGTCATATGTCACATCGGGCAGATCAGGCAAAGAATGCTTTCCGAAACGGCTGGTCACCTTGAAGCTGCCGGCCACGGGACGCGGCAGAGAGCCTTTCATGCTCTCGAATCCTCCCGATTTCGAAGGAGCAGGCGCGGAAGATGCGGATCCTGCATTTGAAGCTGAAGATGAGGTCGATTTTCCGGCAGTCGCCGAAGGGGACGACTTGGCTGATTTGGGACGCCGGCGACGCGCGTCGGCATAGGTGACCTCATTCTCTTTCTTCTTTGTCCCTGACTGTTTGGGCTTCGGTGCTGGCTGGCGTTTTTTTGTCACTGACGGTTTCGACTCAGCTTCCTTGCGGGGTGTATCCTTTTTCTTGACGGTGTTCTCTTTTTTCCTGACATTTTCCCTCTTCTCAGAACTTCCGGCAGGAGTCTCTTTTTCCTCTTTCTCTTTGGCCGCATTCTCCGCGATCAGACGCTCGCGTTCCCTTTCTTCGCGGGCGAGTCTTTCCGCTTCCGCTTTCTCCCGCGCCACACGCTCCGCCTCAGCCTGTTCGCGCGCCTTGCGCTCGGCTTCCGCCTTGCGCTGCTCTTCGGCGATCAGGGCGGCCACACGTCCTTTGAGGACATTTACTTCCGCCTGTTTTTTGGCAAGATGACTGTTAAGCGCCTGTCCGTTCTTCTTAAGCTCGACAACTATGGCGTCCTGACGTACATACTGTGCCTGCAGATCATTGCGCGCCTTCACCTGAGAGGCAAGCGCACGGTCATGCATGGTCTTGGTCTGCGCCAGCTGTTCAGACTGTTTCTTGAGAAGCGTCACTTTCGCGCTGATCTCTTTGGTCTGACGCTCACGCCATTCGGAAAACTGTTTCAGATAACGCATTCGGCGCATGGCCTCATTGAAACTTTCCGACGAGAAAATAAAAGCCAGCATAGACTTTTCCCGACGCCTGGCACGCATTTTCCTGACAGCTTTCAGATATTCGGCACGCAGACCCGCAAGACTCTTCTCACCATCGGCGATCTGTGCCTGCAGACCGGTGATCTGTTTCTGCAACGCATTGACCTTGCTTCCGGCCTCAGCCACTTTTCTTTTGCTCTCGTTGATATCGCCTTCAAGTTTGCCGAGTTCGTTAAGGCTCTTTTTTACGGCGATATCATTCTCCTTTATCTGTTGCTGTGTCAGCCGTATCTCTTTCTGGGTCGCCTCCTGCCGACGTCTGACATCGGCGGCCGTCTCCTTTTTCTTGCCGGATTTGGCGGAGGACCGGGATTTAGTCGTGGCAGTCGCGGTGGCCTTTTTTTTGGCCTTACGCGCATACGCAGTCTGGTCGACAGTGCCGGACATCAGAGTCAGCGCCGCTATCGTTATTATTACAAATTTTCTCATCTTTCCAGTCAGGGGTTCGAAATCATTTTCAATTGAAGCCGTTTA
>DAAV01000088.1:2200-2380 GCA_001701295.1 Bacteroidales bacterium H10 | reverse complement strand
AAAACCATCTCTCTGCCTCCCCATCTGACTGACGAGAAATCAAGCTGCGCCTCAAATTTTTTGCCTTTGTCTCTGTCTAAAGCGATCTGCATCTGCATTCCGCGATTGAGATAGGTGTACTGTATCTCGAGAGATCCCTTGCCGGGCACAGTGGCCACAAGGGCCTTTGTGCGCGAACCG
>DAAV01000088.1:0-2193 GCA_001701295.1 Bacteroidales bacterium H10 | reverse complement strand
GGTTCGGTCTGCGGCACTACAAGCCAGTTGCCTTCTCCGTCGTCATCCACCTCGACTGCCATACTGTTTTCCATGCCGAGCTCGCCGGAACCGAGTATCATTATACGGGCAAGAAGAAGAGACTGGATGTCTGGTAGGAATGAAGGATATATGTCAAACAGTTTCTCGGCAGGCTCCTGGCAGTAGATTTTTTTCATCTTGTTCACGACCAAAACCTCGTCGTGTGTCAGATTCAGTCTGCCCACCTCTCCGAGTAAAGGAGCGCGGACCGAGATCTGGAGCAACGAGTCGCGGACCATGTATATCTTGACGTTGGGAGAAACAGGAAGCTTGTCCGTTTTCAGTTTTCCGCTGAACTCGGCCGACTGCCAGGGCATATAGCTGTCGATGATATCATTGATGACCGCATTGAAATTCTGTGCGCACGCAGGCACCGCCATTGTCAACGCGAGAAGAAAGCAAATTAATGTCTTTTTCATTTTTCTTCGGTTTTAACTTCAGCCGGTCCGGAATCTTTTTTACCGGAATTTCTGTCAAGAGCCCTAACCTTCGGTTCGGCCTCACGAATCTTCGAGAGTGTAAGCGTATAGGAATCTTCCCCTGTATCCTTCTGCTCCTCCTGTATCCTGACAGCCTCACGCCAGGCGTCAAGAGCCTCGGCCAGACGCCCGTTACGGGCAAGAATGTCTCCGAGATGGTCATAAAGCTCAGCCGACCTGTAGTCTTCTTTTTTCGACACCTCGACTGCCTTGAGCTGTACTTCCTCGGCTTTCTCATAGTTCCCGAGAAGGTAATTGATCCACGCATAAGTGTCGAGATATGTCGGATTCTCGGAATCAGCACCCGCGATAGACTGCTCGCTCAGTTGCAGAGCTTTCTGAAGGTCTCCCCCGCCTATGCTGAGAAAATATGCGTAATTGTTGCGCGCCATGGAGTTCGACTGGTCGAGAACAATGGCGTTGTCATATGCCCTGTAGGCCTTCTGCGCCTCACCGCCGGAATGATACACATCGCCCAGAGAGGTGAAAAGGCGGCTGAGCATGTCGAGTTCGCCCATCGATATGTCAGGACGCACGTCACGCAGGGTCAACAGGCTATCGGTCGGCAGACCGGGCTGTATGGCGAGAATCATGTCAAGATAGGTGCCGGCGGCGAGATCATACCGCTTGGCCATCTGAGCCACAGACGCATAATACATCTTCAGATTCTCATCCGGCTCTATATGTTTCTTCGCGCGCTCATATGTCTCGATGCTTTTCTCGGGATGATCGTCGGCTGCCTGATATGTCATGAGCTGCCCCCAATACACAGTATTGGTCGGGTCGAGATCGAGGGCATATGATATCTGCTCTTCAGCATCGCGGAAATCCTGTTTTGCGGCACTGTAGCGCGCGGCGAGATCAAGCACTCTCGGCTCGTGGGGATACTGGTTGTGAAGCACGGAGAAGAGATAGTCGCCACGCTGTGTGTCATGACGGTCCGTCATCAGAGTCTGGAGATATTGGGCGACAAGATCGGACTTCTGCGTTATGTCGAGGTCCTCGCATAGCAGCACCTCGTACATTTTTGTGTCATACGCCACGGAATCGCCCTTCTGCTGGTAATATCCGGCAAGCGCGAGTTTGGCGGCACCAGACTCCGGATCAAGCATCTCCGCCTCCTGATAATATATAAGCGCCGAATCGGGCATCTCTATTATATCGAATACATTGCCTTTGAGAATACGATAGGCCGGCGATGTCGGATCCGTGTCGACAAGCCGNNAGGAGACCTCCCGGATCGCGCCTACAGTATCTTTGTCGGCAAGCAGGAAAGAGAGTTTGCGCGTAGTGACCTGCGGCTGCAATCCTTCCGCCTTCTCGTAGCGTCCTATCGATTCGATGGCCTTGTCAAGATCTCCTGCGCGCGCATACACCTCTGACAGCTGCATGAGTATGGATGTAGACTCCGGATGCAACCCGTAGGCTCGTTCGAGCACACGGACGGCCTCGTCCGACTGTCCGAGCTGACCGGCGACAAATCCATAATACTGCGATTCGTACACATCGGCCGGATACTTGTCGACATATTGACGAAGCATCGACAGCGATCTCGCAAGTTCCGTATCCGACTGCAGGGTGTCGAGACCGATGGAAAGACGCCGCGTCCCGAATGCGGACGCGGCCTCCGCATAACCGGGATCGGCCGCATACG
>DAAV01000038.1 GCA_001701295.1 Bacteroidales bacterium H10 | reverse complement strand
TTCTATGTCTCGGAGTTTAAATAGTTCTCAGATATGGGTGAACGCTTTGAGATGTAGGATGTTATTGACGTAAATAGATACTATAAGCGATGCGGTTTACTGTTTTGCGAGGAAACTGATATGAAAATCAAAGGGTTAGTCTTGACAATTTTTTTAGCGGCAGTCATGACTGTTTTTGCGGCTTCTTCTGCAGACTCCATTTTTGAAAAAGAAAGGATGTGGGCGGATTCTATTGAGAATAATCCCTATAAACTTGACCTTACACATGCGTCGCGACTCGAATATTATCTTTCGCAACTTTATAAATCCACACCTGCGGAACGGATGCGTTCTTATTGTGCGTCAGCGTTGACTCAGTATGCGTGGTTTCTGATACAGAACCGGGAATGGTATCTGGCAGGACCGTTCATATCGGCTGCCGAGACATATTGTGATCCTTCGGATCTAAAACTGTTTCATTTCTTACAATCTGCGAAAGTCGGAGTTCTTATGCCTCAGGGAAATTATGATGAATGTGAGAAGATTCTTAAATCCGCCTCCCGTTATTATAAAGAGCAAGGAGATACTGTGGAATGGCTGAAATGCTGCATGAATCTATGCCGGGTCTACCNNTCGGCCGACAATCGGTATCGGGCGCGAGCCTATTACGATACGATCGTGTCCGTGTCTAAAAAACCGGGATACGCGTCTTATTTCGCTCTAAGCGCCACATATGGCGATGAGCTCGAGACAAATTCACAGCAGGAACTGGCTTTATTGAAAGAGGCTCTGGAAGTCGCTGTAAAGAATAATTTCCAATATCTTTTTGCAGCACAATATAATGCTTTGGCAAATTATTATTTACGTTCCGGTGATTACAGCGCTGCTATTGTCAACGCTTCCAAGGCTCTGGAATGTGCCGGAAAACATGACAGCCGTGACGAGGCAGTAAAAGCCTATGGCGTGCTTGGCGAAGCATATTCGATGCAGAAAGACTATATCATGGCGTTTAATTCTTTGAATGGGGAAAACAAGGAATTGAAAGCCATAAGCAGGGAGCGCAGCAGAAGTATCTACATGGATATTGAAGCCGGTAACCGGCTTTTGAAATGGTGCGAGCGGTATGTCGTCACNNNNGATAGCGGTATGCGGTTTACTGTAATGTCGGTTATTGTAGTGTTGTTTATAATAGGGATCTTATTTATTATATTCAGGAAACAAAAAAAGACACGATTGTTACAGACGGTGTCCGGGAGTAGGGAGGAGTCTGCTGATTCCGATGTTCATGAATTCACGCCGTCTGTCGATGGAGAATGTGCGCGATCCGCTGATGAGGATCTCTTGGAAAGAAATAAGAGACTTGACGAGGCTTTGAGAGAGGAAGGACTTAAATTTGCAGACAAAAATGCCGAATGCGAGGCAATGGCACGCAAATATTCTTCCTTATGTCATCAACTAAATGTACTGGATACTTTCTATAACAGTGTCAATCCTATGATTGACCGGCTCAGGTCCGAGATAAAAAATATCGGAAATACCGGCAATCCCGGTATAGACTCAAAGATCAGGATAATTCTTGCCGAACTGATGCAGAACCGGTTCCCGGAGATGCAAAGTGACATTCTCGGAGAAGCCCGCAATGAACTTGATGCTTTTCGTGACAGACTGATAAAGTCGGGATTTAAACTTACATCTACGGATCTGCGCATAGCGGTCTATCTCAGGTTGGGTCTTACGCCACGTGAGATATCATTGCTCGACGGTATTCAGGCAAAATCCGTCAATCAGGCCCGTTATAGGCTCCGTAAATCTCTTGGATTAAATCAGGATGAAAGCCTTGAGGCATTTTTAAAAGCATTTTGATAATTGCATATGCTTGTCGGACAAGATCTGTATTGTAGATTATATTATAGCTGTAAAACAGAGTGTTAGTTATATATTGTAGATAATTTTTATTATATATTACGGGCTTTGTAGGTTATTTTCCCTATTGTAAAATTGTCAATCTTATAAGATTTAAACTTAATTTGCGACCCAAAAGATAATGACTGACTACATTAGATAGATAGCCATATAGATAGTTTTAATAAACATAAAAACATAGACTATGAGAAAAGAATTACTATTTACAGCTGCGGCGCTGTCTGCCACAGTGTTTGCAACCACAGTATTCGCTGACGGAAGGTTTCCCGGCTTGCAAAAAAATGAAGTAGGCGGAATCGAGACAAATATTGAAGAAACTCTTCCTGCGGAACTCCTGAATTTTTTGAAAACACCCCGAGGAAGTGCCTTTACAGCCACACAAGTTCTCGAGGCCATGAAGCAACGTCCTATCAAGATAACCATGTCAGACAATTATACCGTGGAGACACGTTATCATGAGGATTTTTCCGGTTTTACAGAAGGAGAGGTCGGTAATCCTAAAGCCGATCCCGAGCCTGATTCCGATGATTCTTCGCTTCTTAAAGAAAGCGGCACNNATGGCGGTACGGCATACGAGGGCTTTAGAAATATATCGGAGCCGGATCCGGGATATGTGATGACACGTGGAGTGGATGTTTCTGACGGTGACAGAATCTGGAAAGTCTCCTGTCGTGCAATGAACGCCAATCCCGATGCACAGGATCAGCTCTTACAGGGATTTTTCTTAGATCAGATAGCCTCGACTACTATATCGGCTTCGGCGCTGCCGCTTAAATATAATGAATGGGTGGATTGCGAATGGCTTCTTACCGGAGGGACGGCAGGTGCTTCGGCCATGCTTTTCGGTTGGAAAGGAAAGGTGTATATAGATGACATAAAGATAGAGCAGGTGAAATATCCTCTTGCCATGCCTAAAGTCGTTTCCGCAATCCGTACGGCTGCAGACAAGATTCTTGTGAAATGGGAGAAAGTCGCGGGAGCCACCGGTTATCGTGTGGCTGCTACCGAATCGTTTGACGCACGTTTGTTCGGAGAAGAGGAATGCGGGAATNNGGAATGTCGATGAGTTTGAACTTACGATAGAACCGCAGGATGATATGCCGGACCAGATGATCATATATGTTACGGCACTTGACGGAGACAAGAGTTCCTATCCGGGTCACTGGACCGGAGAACTCATACCGGATGAGATAGGGGAATGCGAGGCCCTCGAGGCTTCCGATATTTCAGCCGATGGATTTACGGCCAACTGGACACCGGCTTCGGGTGCGCTCAATTATCTTGTCGCACCTACTCAGAAAACAGTTGCCGCAGAGACGGAAGAAGTGGTTGTCATCGATGAGGATTTCAAGGGCATTCCGACGAAATATACGGATACGAACCCGGCTATGGTGTCCCCGTTGTTGGGAATGGGCAATCTTGACATGTTGCTCAGTCGTTCGGGATGGCAGACAGATCTTTCCATTTTGTTCTATCTTGCTGAAGATATGCCTTGTCTTGTATTGACCAATATGTATGCCGCCATGGGAATACCCGGAACTCTTATTTCACCTGTCGCGGATTTTTCCGGCAATGACGGCAAAGTGACTGTGTCTGGTATGGCATTGAGCGCTGCAGGCGACATAATCCTTGAGGCCGGATTTCTTGACAGTTCCGATCAAATGGAAAATCCGGTTGAAATAGAATTTGGAGAAGGAGTCCCGGGGATGTTTGAAGAGGAAATATCGGGGGGTAAAGAGAACAGCCGGTTCGCGATCCGTCTGGGAGATTGTACCGAAGACGAGACCATGCTCGCGTTGCTTAATCTTAAAGTTACCAAGACGCTTAACGCAGGAGAATCCATCGAGATTCCGTTCATTTCCAAAAGAGCAGCATACAACGAGACTTCAACCCGTTTCAGTACTCCGGTTGACGAAGGACACAGTTACACCTACACGGTATTGCCATATTATAATGACACTTTTACCGGAGAGACGTCCAACAGTGTGACTGTAAAAGCCGGTAGCGGAGTGAAGGATATTCTGTCAAATTTATCAGGCCTGCGTGTCGCTTCTTCCGACGGAGTGCTTGAGGTGTGGAATAACGATGATGTTTTAATAGAAGTCTATTCGGCCACAGGCATGGAAATAGGCAGTGCGACAACCGCTCATGCACAATTCAATGTCGGAACAGGTATATATATAGTCAGGGCCGGTGACAGATCATTTAAAGTTATGTGCCGATGAAATTCATCAGAACAATCACAATGGTGTTGGCTGTGGCGTGGATATGCGCCGTGGCCAATGCCGCTTCCATCTATGTGGGTCCGTGTGAAGGGAAAATAGCGTCGACAGGTATAGCCAAGGCCGGCAATTGCGAGGTTGGCGCGGCATTGAAATTTCCACAGGAACTTCTTGCTTCTTATTCGGGAGGCATGATAACGGGAATACGTGTCGGACTGGTCAATGCAGAGGGGATGGAAGGATTTAATGCGTGGATACGCCCGTCGCTCGACGGTGGAAATCTCCGTGAGGCGTTAGCCTCGCCATCGACGGGATGGAACGAGATTACACTCGACGAGCCTTTGGCGATTGACGGGAATTCTTTTTTTGTAGGTTATTCATTCTCACAGGTAAAATCGGTAAAGTGCATATCGGCTGTGGGAGAGAGTATCGAAGGGGGGCTTTACATAGCCAAGAACGGCAACTGGGAGGAACCTTCCAATAAAAAGGGAGTGCTGAGTGTCGAACTTATAGTAAGTCACCCGTCCATTCCCGGTACGGATATTGAAATCACACGGGTGCGTTTTGATTCTCCGGTGGCACCGGAAGGTGGCACTGTCAGAATGAATATTGACATTACCGGCAACGCGCTTGGGACTGGAGACGGTTTTGATGTAGAATATACCGTAGGCAACGGAAAATATCTGCTTCACAGCGACAAGTGGCCGATGTTTAGAGAGACAGTCACTTTGTCTGCGGATCTCAAATCGACTGAAGCCGGGATTGAGAGTGATGTCCCCGCACCTGTCTCGGCCACTATTCTCAGTGACAAGGATGAAATTGATTCCAATAACAGCAGAGATGCCTTTATGGGCTTTTATACTGAGACCAGACCTCGTAAANNTGAATTTACCGGTCAGAAATGCGGGAATTGTCCGAGAGCCATAAGCACCATTCATTCATGTGCGGAAAAATATCCCGGAAAAATGGCCGTGATAGCACATCATGTAGGTTATAAAAAAGATGATTTTACGGTCGAAGCCGACTATGCACTGGAATGGTTTTACGGTCCTGCCGAGGAAGGAACCTCCGCGCCGGCCGTAATGCTTGACCGCACGGCTTTGCCGGGGAGNNCCTATGGAAAGTATCGGGTATATCGATACTTTCGAGCCTCGCTTCCTTCAGGCACTTGATGTTCCGGCTTTCGTAACTTTGAATGTCTTGCCTGTATATTCTGAATCTGAAATGAAAATAAAGGTGACGGGTGATGCTCTTCCGTTGTTCAAAGCCGTCTGTCCCGAACCGAGAATAAATATCTTTATTGTCGAGGACGGTCTCAAAGGAGAGCAAGCCGGCATATCCTCTGAGGATTTTACTCATTCTCATGTAAACAGACTCAATGTCACGGAGATTTTCGGTGATCCCGTAGACTTTGACAATAACGGATTTGAGAGGGAATATACTGTAAAAGTGTCTCCCGAGTGGAATGTCGGGAATCTTGAGATCGTGGCGTTTATAGGAGAATATGATCCTTCTGACCGGACTGGTTGCAAAGTATTCAACACGGCATCGGCACGTGCAGATAATTCATCGGTGACAGAGGTGGAAGATGATATGATCGTATCGACAGAATATTTCACTCTTGACGGAATCAAGGCGACTCCCTATGCCAGTGGCATTCTGATCAGAATAGATAGTTACTCGGACGGCAGAGTATCACGAACGAAGATAATAAACCGATAAAAACGGTAAGTAGTTAATTATAAAACAATTCATGAATCAGGCTCCCGTCTTAGCTATATAGAGAAAGACGGGAGCCTCGTATGTTCAGGCAAGGGGGTATTGGTCGGAATACATGCGCTCTATTAGATCGGCGTAGTTGCGTGCAACGATTGGCCGGCGGACTTTCATGGTGTTTGTCACCTCGCCGTTCATGATCGAGAAATGATGGGGCAACAGTGTTATCCGTTTGATTTTTTCGAAGTCCGCGATGTCTTTCTGATAAGCTTCTATCTCGGACATGATAAACGACATGACTCTTTTGTCCTGCATCAGCGTCTCGGAGTCCTCGGCCTCTATGTCTTTTGATTTTGCCCATACGCGCAACTGCGACAGGTTGGGAACCACAAGAGCTGTCACGAATTTTCGCTGATCGCCTATTACGGCGACTTCATCGATATATTTGTTTTCGGCGAGTCGGCTCTCAATCATCTGGGGGGCTATGTATTTGCCGTTTGATGTCTTGAACAGGTCTTTGACACGTTCTGTCAGTACGAGGGCGCCGTCAGGCGTGAAATGGCCCGCGTCTCCGGTGCGGAAATATCCGTCATCGGTGAATGCGGCCGCGTTCGCCTCAGGGTTGTTGTAATATCCCGGTGTGACGGTTGCGCCTTTTACGAGAATCTCTCCGTTATCGTCGATTTTCACTTTAAGTCCGGGAAGCGGCACGCCTACCGTGCCTATCTCTTAACCTACCTGCGGAAAGAAAGAAACGGTAGCGGTAGTTTCCGACAGGCCGTATCCGATAATGATGTCTATGCCTATGGAACGGAAAAATTCACATATTGTATCCGATAGCGGCGCTCCGGCGGTGGGGAAGAAGTTGGGATCCGGAATGCCGACGGCATGCTTGAGTCTGGAGAAAACTCGTTTGTCCCAGAATCGATATTCTTTTTCAACGAGCCAGGGAACATTTCTGCCGGTGCGCAGGTATTTAAGATTGCGGGTTTTGCCTATCCTGAGTGACCGACGGATCATCATTTTCTGCAGCCGCGACATCTCTTCGATCTTCTCTTTTACGCCAGCGTAGACTTTTTCCCAGAACCGCGGCACGCAACACATAAGATTAGGATGTACGGTATGTATTGTATCCGCTATGATGCGCGGATCGTAGTTGACGGCAATAGAGACTCCCCGGCATATGCAGAAATAACACCATGCTTTCTCAAGGATATGCGACATGGGCAGAAAAGACATGGAAAGATCAGAGTCTTTGATGGAGTGAAGCATTTTTATGTGCTTCTCGATGGCAGCATCGTAATTGGAGTGGGAGATAACCACGCCTTTAGGTTCTCCGGTGGTTCCGGAAGTGTATATCAGGGTGGCCATGTCGTCGGGAAGTCCTCTGCCGGTACGGGCCTCGACTTCCATAGCGATTTCATCGGAAGCGTTCATGCCGAGTCGCACGAAATCGTCCCAGAAAACCGTCTCCGTATCGTCATCGAAAAGTTGGAGCCCGTCATTCTTGAAGACAACAATCTTTTTGATATCCGGGTTGGCTTTCCAATGTCTGTAGGCCATGGGATATTGATGCTTGTCTCCCACAAACAGCACCCTGGCTCCGCCGTCACGGACTATGAAATCAAATTGCGACTGGACGCTGCTGGCGTAAATGGGAATGCAGGCTATGCGGTTACGGAAAGCTCCGAACTCGGTGATGAGTATCTGCGGAGTGTTGGGAGAACAGATCGCTATGGTGTCTTTTTCGATAAGTCCGATAGATGCGAGGGCTTTTGCAGCCACGTCAATCTGGACTGCGAATTCCGACCAGGAGGTGGAGAGCCATTCGCCATCCTTTNNCTCATGACTTCCGAGCCGGCGTGCCTGTGCAGGTATTATTTCGACTAAACGATTGGGCATAACAAGTAATAAAATTTGAACGACAGCGGGAGAGGTCTGCTTTTTTTCAACAAATCAGGGACGTGTGATGTTTTTGTCGAGCATAAGGTGCTTTACGGCCATACGGACGCGGGTGGGCATGGCTGCCACAAAAACAATGGAAATACGGTTCAGCCAACCGTTGATATACTGCTTTNNTGTGTGAATTTTTCCGGTGTCTGCAGCACTTTGAGTCTCAATGCGAGATTCTGAAGATTTTTCGGCAGTCCGAAAAGATCGGTCGCGATCCCACCCGGACACGCTGCAGTCACAGACACTCCGGCGTCGCGCATCTCATAGTGCAGGGATCGGGTGAATACACGTATATATGATTTTGTGGCTGCATACATCGCCAGGCCCGGCATCGGCATCCAGCAGGACATCGACGACATGTTGAGTATGCGGCCTCCTCCACGTTTTGCAAAACGCGATGCAAAGGCTCTGCTGAGCATTGTGACAGCCGAGACATGCAGGTCGATAAAGCACTTCAGTTTGCCTTCAGGAGTGTCAGTTACGGGAAGAAAAGAAAATATGCCGGCATTATTGATAAGTATGTCAGGGTCGAGGCCGTCGGTGTCCAGACGGTCTATGATCCGTGCGGTGGCATCTGAGGCCGTAAGATCGCAGAAAAAAGGAATCGCACGGACTCCGAAAGTATCCGCTATCTCTTCTGCGCAGCGTTCAAGCAGTCCTGTCTGGTTGGATATCATGAACAGATCGCAGCCCCGGGCGGCGAGTGTGCGGCAGAAGCAAAGACCTATACCGCTGCTTGCGCCTGTCACTACAGCCATTTGTCCTTTCAGATCATGATTCCGTGCCATTTCTGCGCTTTATTTTCTCTATTTCCTTTATTATGGATGGAGGAAGGTCCGTACAATGCTTGTGACATGCCATCTCGCGTGAATACATGCGTGCAATGCAATAGTTCACATGATCGCACCCGCACCTGTGATTGCTGTCACCGGCTTCCCGCATACGGTTCACAAAGTCCGGTTCGTTGAGTAAGGCGCGGCCCATCTGGACGAAATCGAAACCCTCGTCATCCAATACGGTATCGGCACCCTTTCGGTCGATGACACCTCCTACATATATCAGCGGAAGCCTGAGCTCTCTGCGGAATATGCGTGCGTCATCAAGAAAATAAAGCGGTCTGAAAGGTTCGGTCGGAATCATATATTTCCCGGCCATGCGCACTCCGTATTTGAGCCAGAGCTGCTTCATGTAATATGTCATGGAGTATATCGGCATCTCTCCCCGCATCACATACATCGGGGCTTTGCTGACGAATCCTCCTGAGAGTACTATGCCGTGGACTCCGGCCCGTTCGATCTCCCTGGCCACCACAAGACAGTCATCTATATCGAGTCCCCCCTTGAAACCGTCACGCATGTTGGTTTTCACTATCACGCCCATGTCGGAGCCGGCCGCTTTGAGGGACTCCTCGAGGCACATGTTCATGAATGTCATGCGGTTCTGCAAGGTGCCCCCATATTCATCCCGGCGACGGTTGGTATAAGGAGACAGGAACTGGGATATCAGGTAGCCGTGTCCTGCATGGACCTCGACACAGTCGAACCCTGCGTCACGTGCGGTGCGGACCGCATCTCCGAAGAAACGGGCGATCTGCTTTATCTCGTCCTTTTTCAGACCCCGGCAGAAAGTCGGGGAATACAGGTTGAATCCTGTGGAGGCTCCTACCGGTGTGCTTCCGGTGGTGGAACGGTGGGTCATATTGCCGCAATGTCCCAGCTGGATGGATGCCTTTGCACCTGCCTCGTGGATTCCGTCGGTGATCTCACGGAGTTCGGGAACGATCTCGGGTCTCAGCCAGAGCTGGGTGGTGAAAGAGAGAGCGGAGCGACATATTCCCGCGTAGGCGAGAGTTGTCATCCCGACGCCTCCCCGTGCGACAGAAAGGTGGTAGTCGCGAAGCATGTCGGTGGGTCCGTTGTCACGGCCCATTCCCTCGAAAGCCGCCGAACGTATGGTGCGGTTGCGGAGCTCTACGGGTCCGATTTTCGCAGGTGTGAATAGTTTCATGTATCTTAAGCTGGTGCCTTTCAGTAGATGAAAGGCAGAATATACTTTCGGTTTAACGACGCATATCGATCGCCGAATTCCGTTATATACTTATAGTGGATAGAGCGGGCACGTGGGGCGAGATTCGCGAAAGTCCATATGGCGAAAGCCAGGCCGCCGAGACTCCATGTAAGGATAGCGAACCCTACCCATTCGGTGAATTCTCCGAGATAATTGGCCGATGTCACGTATCTGTACATTCCGCCCTGCGGTATGTAGTGGCGTGTGTCGCCGGGCTTGCGCAAGCCGCGGATTATGCTGTCAGAACTGATATTTATGACCATTCCCATAACGAATATCAGTGTCCCGAGAATAAATAGCGGGCTGGAAAGCCATGATACGGGATATGCGTCCGCAGTACTGACATAGAAAAGCCATCCGCCGATCATATATGCGTTTATAATATTAAACAGAATACCCATGATTATTATTGCCACAGGCATGTGACCTTTTCCTCTTATCAGGAAGGGAAATATGAAGGAGCGCTGGAAATAGTGTATTTCGAAAAGGGACGCCATAACGACAAGAGCCGGTTGTGCGGCCCGGGGACTTGACAGCCAGAACATCAGCATGGCAATGAATGACGGCGCCTCCATGATTATCCATCCGAGCCGGTTCCCTATGACGGGACCCCATTTTTTTGTGTACATCATCCCATAGCCGGCGGTGACACGCTGCAAAGCGAAGAACACTACGACCGCAAGGGCTATCATGGTTCCGACAACGGAATAATAGAAAGTCGGTTCAAACATTTTACAATCAATAATCAATCGGATTAAAAGCTAATCCGCATACAAAGGTAATAAAAATGATTGGTTTGAACAATCATTTTTAACTATTTGGGTTATTTTTGGCTAAAAAGGAGCAAGATGAGGTGCAAATTTTTTAGTTTATGAAATGTTGCTAATTTGGTGTCATATATCATTAGGAATGGATTCTGATATGGAAAAATTGACTGAACAGGAGATTCGTGATACTAAGCGGTTGCTGGCCGAATCGGAGAGTTTGTATAAGCCTTCGTCATATGCGCTTTTCGATCCGCTTTTCGATAGGGGGGAAGTAAAGATATTTTCCAGACAGGAGGTTATAATGCAGCCGGGGAAACAACTAAGGGATGTCTATATTGTTATTGATGGGCTTGTAGGA
Organism: Bacteroidales bacterium H10; assembly: GCA_001701295.1. Taxonomy (GTDB): domain Bacteria; phylum Bacteroidota; class Bacteroidia; order Bacteroidales; family Muribaculaceae; genus Lepagella. The sequence goes on along the minus strand of DAAV01000038.1, from coordinate 8,614 downwards.
TCGACATATGTCAGTGGCAACAAGGTGATCATGCACGGTCTGGCGACACCGGGCACCATGTTACTGCACGGAGGCTCTTTTTTTCAGGCGAGACCTTCGTTTATGCAGTGGGAGGCATTAGTCACAACGAAAACGCTCAGGATTCCTGACAGTGTGATTCGTGATTATCTCATGTCAGACCATGAATTTGCGATATGGATGTACGGGATGGCGGAAAACTATATTCTGTATAGTGAGGAGAAAACATTTATCTTGTCGGACTGTGCTGAACAAAGATATCTTAAACTTGTAAAGAATCTGCCGAGAAGGGTCTTCCGCGAACTGCCTTCACGGGTAGTGGCTCGTTATCTCGGAATAACCGAACAGTCATTGTCAAGAATAAAACGATCCATTCTTAAAAATGGACAGGAAGACTGAATATTGCTGGATATCTTTTAAGGCGTTGAAACCTATAGGTTTCAACGCCTTAAAAGATAAAGATTATTTTACATTGAATTTTACCACGCCCGTCGGTGAGACCGCGATATATGTGCCCGGTGTAAGGGCGGTCGTAGATATTCGCGGTGCGGAAGCGGTTACGCTTGCCACCGGTTTGCCTCCGAGATCGTATCTCGTCACTTTGTCGCCGGTGTCAAGACCGCCAATTATTATGTTGTCTCCGTTCTGCCGGACATTGAGTATGGATTCAGGCATTGTGACTGCTCCGACACCTGAAGGATCGGGTGTGTAATGATAGTAATATTTGTCATAGACCATAAGATCCCCGCTGTTCATGTCGGTCGCATATTCCGTGCGCAGGTCTATGCGGTTTTTGACATTCTCATAAACGAAGTTGGTCTCTTTGGCTTCGATGTCGTAGGGATATATTGTCTCGTCGATAGATTCCGGAAGGAATGTGTATTCATTTTTGGAGTCGGTACGACCTGCCGGAGTGACGCGTTCGTAAAGACAAAGACCGTTGTTGTCATACGCATAATTTGTATATCCCTGCAGTACCGGTTCGTCGGGATTTTCCCCGAATGTGTCGAAATAGTAATCTGTCATTACCGAACGTCGGCCTTCTTCGTCATATGTGTAGGCTATCTGGTATGAGGGAGTGACAATCGACGGATCGAAGAAATCCGCGGTGAGCGTAAGCTCTTTCGCAAGAAACCCGTCTTCATTGTAAGAATATTCTATTTTCTGTGCCAGATTTTCTTCCTCTCCCCACGCCATATAAACGATCTGTTCTGTCATGTTTCCCTGTTCGTCATACGAATAGGTTATGCGTGCGCCTTTGAGATAACCACCTCCCGACCATTGGTCGTAATTGTAGTTCTCGCGCTGGCACAGTCTGCCTTCTTCGTCATATTTGTATTCCACATATGACACAAGTGTAAATTCTCCGGAATTCTGGAAATCCTGATAAGTATCGTTACGGATGAGCTGGTTCAGATCATTATATGAAAAAATCATATAGTAATCGCCGAAATCGTCGGAATTGTCCTGACGTGTCACCTGTCCCCGGTCATTGTAGACGAAGGAATAGTGGACTACACCTGATTCGGATGTGATTTCAGAAAGAAGATCTTTGGCTGAGGCCGGTAACGATGAAGCGAGTGCGATGATTGCTAACTGGAGTAAATGTTTTTTCATAAGCTTAATATATTTATGTTGATTTTTAATATTTTGTTGCAAAATTAATAAAATATTTTGTATATGCAAGAAAAATATTTGCAATAAGTGAAATAGGCAATAAATATGCAGCCTGTTGTGTCGAAAGTCAAAACATTGACGATACGGAATGTCAAATAGCTAAAAAATTACCATAGGATAAACATTTATTGCTTGCGGTACGGTAAATTTGCACTTTGAGAGTAATGAAAAATATAAATTCAATAACAATAAATCAAATGCTTATGAGAAAAAAACGACACATTTTTTCGGGGCTTGCGTTTGGGGGCTTATGTATGGCCTCGATGGCGATAGCGGGAGCTGCCGTATCATCGGATCCGGTATCAAGTGAGGCGTCTGTGTCTCCGGAACTCTATGGGGCGGTCATCGCATCAGATAATCCGGAATTCTCCGACTGGGGAATTTACCGTATTCCTGTTGCCGGGAACGGGGATTTTATCAGGGTTGCCACCGGTTCGGAAGGCCTTGGCTGCGGAAGCGGTGTGGCGACATCTCACACATATATTTCAGTCCGATATTTCGCGTTCTACGGTATGGAATATGTGCAGGCCTATTTTTATGATCTCGAGACGTGGGCCGAAGAACCGGCCATGAAGGTGATAGACCGAGATCTTATGGCTTACGATCTGGCTTACGATCCGGTTTCCGAACGTGTGTACGGATGTTTCTATTCGAAAGACTCGGATACAGACTGTTGGTTCGGGATCGCGGATTACCGCAACGGGATCCGCACCTCCATAGCGAAAGTTGAGAAGTGGAATGCCCTTTCATTCGATATGGAAGGGAATGCATATGCCGTAGATATGCAGGGAAATCTTCTGAAGGTGGACAAGGAGACGGGCGCTACGTCACAGGTTGGCTTCACAGGAGTTGTGCCGCGCTATCCGACATCGGGTACTATAGATCCTAAAACAGGTCTCTTGTATTGGACAGTCTGTCCGGAGGAGGGCCATTCATATCTCTATACTGTGAATCTGGAGACCGCAGAGGCCTCGCTTGTCACTCAATATGAGCATGATCAGCAGATAACGGGTCTGTATATTCCGCTGCCTGATGCTGACGAGAATGCACCTGCGGCTGTCTCGGACCTGACTCTTGATTTCCCTCGTGGCTCTCTTGTCGGCAATGTGACCTTTACCGCTCCTTCACAGACATATGGCGGCGGTCCCTTATCTGGCACGCTCCAATGGAGTCTTACGGGCGAAGGGGTGTCTGAGCTGAAAGGCACCGCTGAGGCGGGCAATAAGGTTACAGTCCCTGTTACGGTGGATGCACCGGGGGAATATGAATTCCGTTTGATTACGTCCAACGGTGCCGGGAATTCACCAAAGGCGAGGGCATCCATGTTTATCGGAGACGGCATACCCTCTCCGACAACGGCCACGGCGGCATGGGCTGACGGTAAAGTGACGGTAAGCTGGCTTCCTGTCACAGAATCAGCCGATGGGGGCTGGCTTGATCCCGAGGAAGTCGTCTATAAGGTGAAACGGCTTCCGGATGGTGCGGTTCTTGCCGAGGCCTGCGGGGAATGCAGTCTTGTCGCCGATTTGCCCGAACCGACCGTCATAACAACATATCAGTTTGAGGTTACACCTGTGTTTAACGGTCGTGCGGGAGAGTCCTGCCTTACTCCGAAAATAACACTCGGCTCAGTCATCCCTCCTTATGAAGAAAGTTTCGACTCGGCCGAATCTCTGGATATGTATACCATGATCGATGCCAACGAAGATTCCAAATGCTGGGGATTCTCTTCAGACGGAAGCGTACGGCTGTTCTATTCCTCAGGCAAGAATGCCGATGACTGGCTGATAACTCCACCTGTCAGGCTTGAGGCCGGATCACAATATACCGTCTCGTTCGATGTGCGTAACAGTTATGGAGAAAGTTATCCGGAACGAATAGAGGTGAAAGCCGGCAGATCGCCGGAGGCCGTCGCTATGACGGAATCGTTGCTTGACCCGGTAATAGTGGATTTCGATTCATGGCGGTCTGTGAACATGACGATTGTCGCAGAGGAAACAGGCGTGTATTACATAGGTATCCACGGCATAAGTGATCCCGATATGTTTTGGGTTGGCATAGACAATCTAAGGATAGATGCAGGTGTTTCGATGAAATCTCCGGCCGCACCTTCCGATCTGAAAGCGATAGCCGATCGGGATGGGGGCAACGAAGTCGAAATATCGTTTGTCGCACCAGAGAAGACTCTTGACGGAGAAACCCTTGGTGAGATAACCCGTATAGATATCTGGCGAGACAATGAGTCTGATCCTGTCGGTAATATCGGCAAAACAACTCCCGGAACTACCGTTATGTGGAAAGAAAATAATGTATCCGGGGGCAAACATGAATACACAGTTCGTGCATATAATGAATACGGTATAGGTGCACCTGCATCGGCCTCGACTTTTGTGGGAATCAATATACCTTCGAAAGTGACCGATGTCGATATCAGGGAAAGCAGTCCCGGCTATGCCACCATAACCTGGAAAGCCCCCGAGACAGATCGTGACGGCAATCCCATCAATCCGGCTTTTATAAGCTATAATATCACGGACATGTACGGAGAGCCGGTCAAGACGGGTGTGACTGAACTAAGCTACACCACACAGGTGGTTCGTCAGGAGGAACAGGATTTCATACTTGCCGGAATAGAGGCAGTGACATCAGCAGGAAAGTCCGCTCCCGTATTTACGAATATGATTCCTGTGGGAAAACCATATGACACGCCTTACAGAGATTCATTTGGGGAAGGAGACGCGTTTATCAAAGGTCTCACACGCATATCGGGCAATACATCCTGGAAATTCGCGGATGACATGTCGGTCATCGGTGTAGAATCGCAGGATAAGGATAATGCCTATATTATGATGAATGCATCCTATCCGGGAGATATCGGTGCGATGTATACCGGAAAAATATCACTGGCCGACTGCAAGAAGCCGTCGCTGGCATTGTATGTCTACCAGTTTGTCAGTGAGGATGGCACGAAAGATGACGCCAATACACTTGACATAGAGGTCCGCGAGGCCGGCGCCGAAGACTATGCGACTCTCCGCACCGTTGTCAACAATACTCTTCCCAAAGCCGGATGGAACCGGCTGCTTGTGCCGCTGGAGGATTTTGTCGGAAAGACAATCCAGATTCGGCTGAAGGTATCGGTCTCCTCTCTTTATGTGGTCTATGCCATAGACAATATGACTGTCGGAGATATGCCGGACAATAACCTCGCGTTGCTGTCGGCATCGGCGCCTGCGGTAGTCGATCCTGACACGGACTTCAAAGTCACGGCCAACGTGGCCAATACGGGCCTTAACGACAGTGGTAAGTTTGTCTTGAATCTTATGCGTGACGGAGAGATAATAGATACGTGCGAGGCAGCAGACATTGCGGCGGGAGATGTCGAACAGATCGCATTCACGACGCGGTTGCCTTTCACTCAGACAGATCCGGTAAGATACTCGTTCTCTCTTGAATGGAATGAGGATCAGAACCCTGCCGATAACGAGGCTGAATCGGGTCAGGTCGTTGTGGAGTTTGCCGATCTTCCTGTGGCCGGAGGTTTAAGTGGTATTCGTGTAGGTGATAATATAGAGCTGAAATGGGATGCTATTGATCTCTCTGAGGTAGAAAATACGCCGGTCACCGACAGTTTCGAGGACTATAGGCCATTCTCTATGAATCCCGGAGGAGACTGGAAATTTACAGATGCTGACGGAGGCCAGACGTTTGTTCCGCAGAGTGTGGATATAGAGGGCCTCGGCGATGATTCCGCATATGCGTTTATAGTCATGGACTCGACGCATCCCAATTTCAATGGTTCCTTTGCAGCTCATACCGGAGACAGATATATCGGCGCGTTCTATTGTAATGACTATTCGACACAGAATGACGACTGGGCCATTACGCCGAGGCTGTCGGGAAATGCTCAGACAATAAGCTTCTTTGCAAGGAACTATAATTCCACATATGGCCAGGAGACATTTGAAGTGCGTTATTCAACTACCGGAACAGAAGTGGAGGACTTCACGGAAACCGTATTGACAATGACGCTTGAGGGCAACGAATGGACCGAGATCCCTGTCGAGCTGCCTGACGGAGCTGTTTATGCCGCTATACATTATATATCGGATAATCAATATATGTTCTTTGTCGATGACTTCACATATATGCCCGCACCGTGGAACGAACGTGTCACACATCTGGGATATAATGTCTATCGCGACGGTACGCGTCTGAACGAGACAGTGCTTACAGAAGCGGAATACACCGATACTGACGTGATGAACGAGGGACACACCTATAAAGTGACCGCAGTTTATGAGGAAGGAGAGTCTGCTCCTTCGTCAGGAGTCTATGTCGAGCCTTCCGGTATAGGAAACATGTCTTCGGCCATCAAGATGTTCCCGGCCGGGAACCAGATATGCATTGTCGGAGCCGAAGGTCACGGAATAGAGATCGCTGCTGTCTCCGGCATGACATCNNTTAAAGAATGCCTCTGACTTTGAGAAAATCACTGTCGGGCCCGGTGTCTATATTGTCCGTGTGGCACACCGTACGGTCAAGTTGATAGTGAGATAATACCGTAAGAATATGACAATGAGGGTGGCATGCCATATGGTGTGTCACCTTTTTTTGTATGCGGTCCTCACGTGAGATATTAATAAATAAAACAGAGATGCCCGATCGGGTGTCTCTGTTTTGCTAAAAACAATTATGTAGCTACAAAAGAAACGCTTGCTGATCAATCCTAATAATTAAGGATTTTAACATCTTATTTGTGAGTATTGTGCAAGCGTCTGATGTAATGTGATTTACGTGATGCTTTGGTAATTTGAAAAGTCAGTAAATTACTTTCACCCGCAAATATAGAAAAATTTTTCGGAGTATACAAATATTTAAAAGAATTTAATAAAAAACGCCCTTGTTCCGCCCGTCAATGAAATTCTTTGGTAAATATAAATCCTTAATTATTAGGATTTAGGAATAAACTTCTGATATATGGATCCTGATTACAGATGCTTGCCAACCAGTGACTATTTAATATAAATAAAAATTTAAATCAAATTTAAAACAACATGAGAAAAATATTACCGGTTCTTATGATCGGCGTTGCGCTTGCATCAGCAGTCGATGCATCAGCTCTGACAGCCCGGGATCTCGATGGTAAATATTATGGAGCTTATATGATCGGAACTGACTTGGAATATGAACTTGCCAAGGAACAGTTCGGTGGAAAATTCGAGCTCCGAAACNNTTTGACATGCCTGTCACGGTTAATGAAAACAGTAATTCCATCACCATACCGATAAGTATGATATATGAAAACGGAAACGGACTATATCCGGGTGCGAACCTGAGTTTCTCGGTGTCTGAGCAACATAGTCTTTACAGTTCATATTATGGAGGTTATTGTTATGGATATCAGTCCCGGAATTACCCTGTGACACTATATCTCCGTGAGCATGGAGAAGGCTCGAATCCTGCCGTTGACCAAAAAACGACAGATAATATCTCAAATGACTGTCTTTACAGATTTGCTACTGACTCTTATGTGACCGCCACTATGCAATATAACGGGGTTCAGGCTATCGCAGACGGAAATGGAATGCGGCTGTATGTATTCGATACAAATACAAAAGTAAAGGAATATAGCGGCAATTCCATGTCGGAATACCGTGCCGATATTCAACTTGATCCGAAAGATCCGACCAAAGCCCGTGTCAAGAATTTTGCGGATTGGGGAGTGCATTTTACGAACGAAGTCAATCCTACGGATAAAACTACGTTAGACTGGCTCAATGCAAGTATTGACTATGACAAGAAGACATTTACAATCGAGGCATCGTATATCGGAGGAGATGTCCATATCCCGGACGACTCCTATCTGGGTTATGGATCGCTTGGTGGAAAAACAGGAAACTGGTATGTGTATCTTGCGGATCCGACTATTGAGAACTATATCGGTTGTTATCTGACTGATGACGGCACATATTATCATTTTAATGATATGGTCGGTACAATAACCGATTATAAGATCGCACATAGAAATGTGGAAGAAAATTACTGGCACAAAACATGTGGCGGCAATCTGGAGACTTATTATGATGCCATGGATATTGAATTCGGCCAGATGGATGTATTCAGTGATATGTTCGGCCCTAAGGCAACCTCAGATAGAACAGTATATGAAGTTAATCTGGGCTACGAATATACCCACGATGTAAGGGTGCAGGCAAGTCAGCTGGCAGCCAGCGACACGCAGCTCTTCGTGAAAGGCAAGATTTTACAGCCGGAAAATGGCAGACATGTCGTAAGTTATGACCTGTATGTAGTTCCGGGTCATCATGAGACAATCAGCACCTTGTCCGGTACTGATGACATCCATGGCGCGGAAGGAGCGCGAGTGGTGGTAAGCGGTCTTAAGACCGATGAATCAGGATCGGCACCGTTCAGTTACTATGACGTACTTCCCGCAGGTCTCGAGATCCGTCCCGACCGAAAGTACTCTCTCTTTGTAAGAGCCAATTATGATCCGGATTTGCATCTGAATCCGACTTTCCATTCACTTACTTCAGGAGGAGGTATATCTACCGGAATCGATACGATAACCGATGAAATAGATGAAATTAGGGTTACAGCCGTTCCGGGTGGAATCCGCATCGAAGGGTTCGAAGGAACAGCCGAAGTCTACACCGCATCAGGCGTACAGGTATTCGGGGGAACTGTAGCTGGCATCATCAGCGTGAATCCCGGCCTGTACATAGTCCGTGCCGGAAAGAAATCTGTCAAAGTCCGTGTTGATTAAACCAGGCACTATAAGCACTATAAGTTTCGTGCGTTTATTTGTTTTTATTTTTAATGTATGATTAAAAGTTAGTAGGTTTTGAAAGCATCCCCCTGTGGCGAAGTGATTTCGACAATGGGGATGACTTTCATT